>NZ_JBHSCH010000089.1:0-15071 GCF_042651065.1 Teichococcus aestuarii | reverse complement strand
TACTGGTCCCATCAGGCTCTCCGCCGTGCCAGCCTGATCCCGGCTACCCAACCCGCCGGAACCATCGCTCCTACACCACGCGATGGGACACGACCGTTACGAGCACAGGCTCGACATCCACCAGGCCCCCACCGCGCTCGCCTGCTCCCTCATCTGCCTCAACGCGCTTCAGGAACGGTTTTGAAAGGCGCTGTTAATCCGATGGCCAACGCCATGGCGCGGCTGCGCTCCGTGGCGCTGCCGGAGCATGCGCGGCGGTCCCTGCTGGAGCAACTCGCCATGGTCCTTGCTGACGACGAGAGGAGCATCGCCTCAGCCAGGGACCTGGAGATTCTCCAGGCCCACGGGCGGCACGCCGAGGAACGACTCGACCGCTGACCGTTTTGCCTCCTTCCAAAGCCTCAGTCTGGCCGTCCCTGGCTCCAGGAAACCTGCCGGTCGAAGAGCGGCACGGTGGAGACGGCCATCTTCGCGCTGCCGTCCTTGATCTGGCGTGCGTAGGACACGTAGATCAGCGTGTTGTTCTGGCGGTCATAGATGCGGCGCACCCGGAGGGACTTGAACACCAGGCTGCGCCCCTCGCTGAACACCTCCTCGCCGCCCTTATCCGTCTCGATCTCGCCGATGACGATGGGGCCGGTCTGGCGGCAGGCGATCGAGGAATTGGACGGATCCTCGAACCAGTTCCCCTTCGAGACCCGGTCGATGAAGCCGCGGCTGAAGTAGGTCAGATGGCAGGTCACTCCCTGCACCTCGGGATCGGTGAGCGCCTCGACGACGATGTCGTTACCTGTCCAGTCCGTGCTGATTTCACCGACCTGCTCGGCGTCAGCGGGCGCGGCGGCGATCAGTACGGCCGCGGCGGCGAGGAAAAAGTGTCTCATGATTTGCAATCCCTTAGGGTTTGGCGCCGCAGCGCCAGGAATGATTCGTGCCGAGTGAACAGGGGCTGATCATGCCAGTTGCAGGCGGGCTAAGGCCTGTTAGAGTTTGATGGCTGTTCACATGTTCCGGGCATGGTGCAGAGCAATGGCAATCAGGTTTTCACGGATGCGACCTGGGCGATCTGCGAGCCACTGATCGGGGAGGCCAAGCCCCACGGTAAGACACCACCAAAGGACCTGCGCCGGACCATCTCAGCGATCCTCTGGCGGCACCAGAACGGCGCCAAGTGGCGCAGCATTCCCGACAATCGTCTGACGCATGACAAGGTTGAGCCCCAGCAGGTAGGGGCTCATGTCCTTGGTGAACGGCTCAGTGTGCAGGTAGCCGGCGTCGTAGAGCGGCACGCGGAAAAGCTCGAGCAGAAGAAAGCCGAGCAGCACCAAGGCCTGCAGTGGGTAGATGCGCACCAGCCAGGCAAAGGCGAGCTGCTTGAAGCTCTCCCAGCGCACACCCCCGACGAACTTCCGCCCATCAGCATGGCTGATCACAAAGCCGCTCAGCAGGAAGAAGAAGCCGACCCAGAGATAGCCCTTCTCGAAGAACTCGATGTGGATCGGTGAATACGAGGTTGGGTAGGAAGTTGCCAGAGTTGTGGAACACGACGACCAGCAGCGCGGCGAAGCCGCGGAACGCGGCCAGCGTCGTGAACTCCTTGCGCCTGGCTGAATCCAGCCGCAAAACCATGCTCGGCATCAATCTCCCTGTTGGAGGCTGACCGCGCGCCGCCACGCGGCGCCGGGCACCGGGTCGTGACCTTACAGTGGTTCGAAAAGCTGCCAGGCGGCTGCCGGCCGGCCGCTGCGGCGCTTCAGAAGCCGATGACCCCCGTCACCCAAAGCAAGATGACGATTACGCCCGGCACGCCGAGCAGCCAAAGCAGCAATGGCATGATTCATCCCCCTAAGCCTGCGGACGGGTCGAGGCGCCCGCCCTGGTTTGCAGCCGAGCATACGGCAAGAGCGGTGCAGCTTGGTTATCCGCCGGAGCGCCGCCCTGGCGGGTGCCAAGCGCACCCGGCGCTTAGCCCTTGTTCAGAGTGTCGCGAGCCTTGTCTTTGGCGGCGCCATAGGTGTCCTGCACCTTGCCCTCCGCCTTGTCGGCCTGGCCTTCGGCCTTCATCTTCTCGTCGCCCATCATTTCGCCCGCTCCCTTCTTGAGCGAGCCCTTGGCCTGCTCTGCCTTGCCCTCAACGCGGTCTTTGTCGACCATGATGTTCTCCAATTCGGTTTGATTGCAGGAAACGCCAGCACGGCGGTAGTGTCACCAGCTCGTTGAGGCGGAGCCCATTGGCAGGTGAGCGAGTCCGCTGCTACTGCCGCACCCTTATCGGCGCTGCGCAGCCTTTATGGCTGCATGCTGGGCTAACCACCGCGCCTCGCCATGGTTTCGCCGCAATTCCATCAAGCCGGCTTGCTGGAGGATCTTGGATCCTGCGGACGTCCGCAGCCAGGGCGAGGTCTGTATCTGTACCTACTATCTCCAGCACTACCTATCTGTCTGGTTGTGAGACATCCTTGGCGTTTTCGACGATGGTGCAGACCTTGGCGATGTCCTGCGGCCCAGCTTGCCCGGCGGGTTTGGTTCTGCGGAGCTTTCGTCGGGCGGCAAGGCGCTCCGCGACGATCTGGTTCGGGGTCCGGCCCTGCAAGACCCGCTGTCGTCGGACGTTGTAGGCAGCGTTTGAGCGGCGTCAAATGCGAGGTTTTGAGCGCGCTTGCAGTTCCAGGGCAAAAGGTCGTCAAGCCTGGAGGCAGAATGGTCAGCGATGCGGGCGAGCACATCGGCGAGCCAAGCGCGGGGCTCCACCCCATTCAGCTTCGCTGCGGCGATAAGCACGTAGATCATCGCGGCGCTTGCTGCCACGGTTGCTGCCTGCGAGCAGCCAAGTCTTTCTACAGTGGACTGCACTGCGGAACGCGCGTTCGGTGGCGTTATTTGTTGAATCGATCTGGCCATCGCAGAGAATTGGAAACAATACTCCCAACGGTGGACGAGACCCAACGCTTGGACGCGTAGTTCAATACCTTCGTCAAATCGTTGTGGCGCGATCGATTCCGCACGGAAGCTTCGAGTCTGCGGTGGCAGTCAATTATTTCTGTACTTCAATAGCCGCTCGTCACTATCAAAGGGCGATTTCAGCGCTCCCGCTTCGCCATATCATGAGAAAAGGCGTTGTAGGTGCCGTGCTGCGTAACCTAGCCCGGCCTTTGGACGAACGTAAGCGCGGTCCCAGCCCCCTTCTTGCGTGAGGGTGGCATGACGGAGAGGTAGGTCATCGCGGAGGTATGGCGATGGCAGGGATGCGGAGTGGCGCAGGTGCTGGCACTGGTGCGGGCACTGTGGCGATGGAGCGAGTGGAGATCGTCACCCGTGGCGAACGCCGCCGGAGCTACGCGCCGGAGATGAAGGCGCGGCTGCTCCTGGAGACGACGGCACCTGGCGCACGGGTGCTGGAAGTGGCGCAGCGGCATGGGATCTCGCCCAGTCTGCTGCATCGATGGCGGCGGGAGGCGGAGGGCCGTGCTGAAAGACGGATGGTGCGGCAGGCATCGTCCTTCGTACCGCTGCTGGTCGAGACCTCTCCTGCCACAGGGGTGCAGAAAGTGGCTGATCCGGCGGGGAGCGGAATAGGCGCAAGCATCGAGGTCGTGCTGCGCAATGGCCGGGTTCTGCGGGTTTTTGGGAGAGTGGACGGCGTGGCGGTGGCTCGGCTGGCGACGGCGTTGGAAGGGTGATTGCGCTCCCCTCCGGGGCACGGATTCTGCTGGCCGCGCAGCCGGTGGACTTCCGCAAAGGCGTCCATGGCTTGGCCGCCCTGGCGGCTGAGGTGCTGAGTGCCGATCCCTTCTCGGGAGCGGTCCTGGTGTTCCGGGCCAGGCGCGCCGACCGGATCAAGATCGTGCTCTGGGACGGCAGCGGGCTGGTGTTGATCAGCAAGCAGTTGGAGGGCGGCCCGTTCCGTTGGCCGCCTATTATCGACGGCGCGGTGCGGCTGACGCCGGTGGAGTTCGCCGCGCTGTTCGACGGCATCGATTGGACGCGGGTGCAGAGCGCAAAACCGATTCCCACGCCGAGCGTGCCTGCGTAGACTCATGGGCAGGATGGGCGCCACGGACAGCATGCCGAGCCTGCCGGAGGATCCCGCCGCGCTGCGCGCGCTGCTGCTGGCGGCGCTGGAGCAGCGCGATGCCGCCGTGGCCGAGCGCGACGCGCTGGCAGTCCGAAACGAACACCTGCACCACCTGCTGCTGAAGCTGAAGCGGCGGCAGTTCGGGCAGAAGTCGGAGCGGCTGCCAGAAGACCAGCTGCTGTTCGCGTTCGAGGAGATCGAGGCGACGCTGGCGACCGGCGAGGCCGAGGCGGGCCAGCGCTCGAAGGCGTTGAGGGACCAGAAGGCCAGGCGCCGCCGCGGCAACCGTGGCCAACTCCCAGCGCATCTGCCACGCATCGAGCAGGTGCTGCTGCCCGAGCGGGAAACCTGCCCCTGCTGCGCTGGCCTGCTGGTCGAGATCGGCGCCGACAGCGCCGAGCGGCTCGACGTGCTGCCAGCCCGGTTCCGGGTGCTGGTGACCCGGCGGCCCAAGCTCGCTTGCCGCGCCTGTCCCGGCGTGGTGCTGCAGGCGCCCGCGCCGGAGCGACTGGTACCCGGCGGGCTGCCGACCGAGGCCACCGTCGCCCAGGTGCTGGTGGCCCGCTACGCCGACCACCTGCCGCTGTACCGCCAGGCGCAGATGCTGGCGCGGCAGGGGCTGACCCTGGGACGCGAGGTGCTGGCCGACTGGCTGGGCACCGCCGCCCAGGAGATCCGGCCGGTGGTGCGGCGCCTGCGCGAGATCCTGCTCGCCTCGCCCCGGCTGTTTGCTGATGAGACCACGCTGCCGGTGCTCGATCCGGGACGTGGCAAGGTGAAGAAGGGGTACGCTTGGGCACTGGCGCGCGACGACCGGCCCTGGGGTGGCACCGATCCCCCGGCGGTGGTGTTCCGCTACGCGCCCGGCCGCGGGCAGGAGCACGCCAGGGCGCTGCTGGCGGGCTACCGCGGCATCGTCCAGTGCGACGGCTACGCCGCCTACAAGGCGCTGGCCGGGGACGTGACGCTGGCGTTCTGCTGGGCGCATGTGCGGCGCGGGTTTTTTGACCTGGTCAAGGGTGGCGCGGCGCCGATCGCCAGCGAAGCCTTGCAGCGGATCGCCGCCCTCTACACCATCGAGGCAGAAATCCGCGGCCGTCCTGCCATGGAACGCCTGGCGGTGCGCCAGGCCCGCAGTCGGCCCCTGGTGGCGGAGCTGTTCACCTGGCTCGAAGCCCAGCTCGCCCGCCTGCCGCGGAGCAGTCCGACGGCGGAGGCGATCCGCTATGCGATGAACCACCGGCAGGGACTGGAGCGGTTCCTCGACGATGGCCGCATCGAGGTTGACAACAACACCGTGGAGCGGACAATCCGTCCCATCTGCCTCAGCCGCAAGAACGCGCTGTTTGCCAGCGGCGACGATGGTGGCGCCCGCTGGGCCGCCATCGCCTCGCTGGTGGAGACCTGCAAGCTGAACGGCGTCGATCCGCAGCGCTACTTCACCGACCTGCTGACCCGGCTCGTCAACGGCTGGCCCAGCAGCCGCATCGACGAACTCATGCCATGGTGCTGGGCCAGCGTCGGTGAGCAAACGTCAAGTGCCGCCGCGTAGGGCCTACAGACAACGCTTACGGACGAACAGGACATGCAACCAGGCTTTCAGCCTCCCGGCGGCATAGGGGATAGCTATCGATGACAGCGGTCGCGATCTTCGCCAAGACGGCCGCGCTCAGCCCGGTCAAGACCCGGCTGGCTGCCGCTATCGGCCCTGACACTGCCACCGTTTTCCATCGACTTTCCGCCTGGGCCTGCGGCTCGGTGGTCACCGCCTGCGCGCCGCTTCTGCACGGCTACTGGGCCGTGGCGGAACAAGATGGGCTCGGCCACACAGACTGGCAGGGCCATCCCACCCTCTGGCAGGGGGAAGGCGGGCTGGGGCGGAAGCTCCACACCATCTACGCCGCCCTGCAGGAGCGCCACGGGCGCGTCCTGTTGCTCGGTTGCGACGCGCCGCAGATCAGCCCGGCCAAGCTGCTCGCGGCGGCGCGCGCACTGGAGACCGGGCCACATCCCTTTGTCATGGGCCGCGCGGAGGATGGCGGCTTCTGGCTGTTCGGCGGGCGCTTGCCCATCCCTGCGGAGGTATGGATGGCCGTTCCCTATTCGCAACCGGACACGGCGGAGCGCCTGCTTGCCGCCCTCGTCCCGATCGGCGGCACCGGCTTCCTACCCACCCTGCGGGACGTGGACGAGGCAGGCGACCTCGCCCCCCTGGCCACCGCCCTTGCGGCCCTTCCGCAACCCTTACCGGAACAGGTGCGCCTTCGTGCCTGGATCGAGGCGCTTCCGCGGCAGGCTGTCGTCACGTACCTGGAGGATCAGGCATCATGATGCCCGACACCCTTTCGCCGCCACCCAAGTTTCGCGATCCGGCCGTGACAGCCAAGGGAGAGGCGCGGGCGAGGGTCTCGCTCTCCGCTCTGCGGACGCTGTGGATCAACACCGGCACGCTGTGCAACCTCGCCTGCGCCAACTGCTACATCGAGAGCAGCCCGCGCAACGACGCGCTGGCTTATATCCGGCTGGACGAGGTTGTGGCCTATTTGGATGAGATCGCCGCCGACCACCTGCCGGTGGAGGAGATCGGCTTCACCGGCGGCGAGCCTTTCATGAACCCGGACATACTGCCGATGCTGCGGACAGTGTTGGAGCGCGGCTTCCGCGCCCTGGTGCTGACCAACGCCATGCGGCCCATGCAGCGCCACGCGGTGGCACTGGCGGCGCTGAACGCGGCGCATCCCGACCAGCTGGCGGTCCGGGTCAGCCTGGACCATTATGGCGCCCCCCTGCACGATGCGGAGCGTGGCAGCGGCACCTTCGGCAAGAGCCTGGTGGGGCTGCGCTGGCTGGTGGAGAAGGGTTTCGCCGTCAGTGTCGCCGGCCGCGCCGCCTTCGGGCACGAGCCGGAGGCCGTGCTGCGCCGGGGCTTCGCCGCGCTCTTTGCCGCCGAGGGGCTGCCGATCGACGCCGAGGATCCGGGCGCCCTGGTGCTCTTCCCCGAGATGGATCCGGAGGCCGATGTTCCGGAGATTACCACGGCCTGCTGGGGCATCCTGGGCAAATCGCCCCAGAGCGTGATGTGCAGCTCGTCCCGCATGGTGGTGAAGCGGCGCGGCGCCGAGCGACCGGCGGTGCTGGCCTGCACCCTGCTGGCCTACGACCCACAGTTCGAACTGGGCGGAACCCTGGCCGAGGCAAGCCGGCCCGTCGCGCTGAACCATCCGCACTGTGCGCGCTTCTGTGTGCTGGGCGGCGCTGCCTGCAGCCGCTGACCTCCATCCCGGGCCCGGGAGAGAAACGCACCGAATGACGCTCTATCGCCGCCCCCTGCTGCGCGCTGTCGCCGGGCTGCTGCCTTTCGAAGGCGAGGCGCGCGCCGCCGGCCTGCCGCGCGTCTGCCACGACGCGCTCGCCAGCGGCCTCTGGCCCTCGCGGGATGTGCTGCCGAAGGCGGAACGCCGCCAGCAGGGCATCCCGCGCGCGCCGCGGCCGTTGCTCTGGCCAGCACCCCGACGCTTCCCCTGCTGAGAGGAGAACCAGCCATGGCCGATACCACCCAGTTCATCGCCGGCGCCGCTTTCCCGTCCATGACCTGGGCGCAGACCGATGGCGGCCGGCTGGACCCCGCGGGGATGCGGGGCTGGCGCCTGCTGGTCGTCTATCGCGGCGCCCATTGCCCGCTCTGCGAGAGCTATCTCGGCACCCTGGAGGGGCTGCTGGGCGAGTTCCGGGCGGCGGGCATCGCCGTCGCCGCTGTTTCGGGCGACCCGAAGGAGAAAGCTGAGGCAAAGGCGGCGGAGCAGGGCTGGAGCTTCCCCGTGGGCTACGGCATGACGGTGGAGGAGATGCGCCAGCTCGGCCTCTACGTCTCCACGCCCCGCTCGCCCGAGGAGACGGACCGGCCCTTCCCCGAGCCGGCGATCTTCGCCATCCGTCCGGACGGCACGGTGCAGATTGTCGATGTCTCCAACGCCCCCTTCGCCCGGCCCGATCTCGCGGCGCTGCTGAAGGGGCTGCGCTTCATCCAGGCCAAGGACTACCCCGTGCGCGGCACCGCCTGAGGCGGCGCGGCCAGCCGATGCCGGCGCGGCTGCTCCTGGCGGGGGCGGGGCACGTCCATCTGCACCTGCTGCACCGCGCGGCCGCGCTGCGTGCGGCGGGCCTCGCCCCCGTGCTGATCAGCCCGGCGCGGTTCCACTATTCGGGCCTCGCCGGCGCCGTGCTGGCGGGCGCCCTGCCGGAGAGCGCCAACACCGTCGATGTCGCGGCGCTGGCGGCGGCGCGTGGCGTGCCGCACCTGGACGGGCTGCTGGAGCGGGTGGATACCGCAGCCCGTCGCGCCTGGCTGGCGGATGGACGATGGATGGATTTCGACCTTGCCTCCTTCAATCTCGGCAGCGTCGCGGCGGCACCGGCGGCGCTGCTGGACGCGCCCGGTGTCTGTGCGGTGAAGCCGCTCGGCGGCCTCGCCACCCTGCGGCGGCGGCTGGTGGCGGAGATCGAGGCCCGGGAACGCTGCCCTGCCCTGGTGGTGGCCGGCGGCGGCGCCTCGGCGCACGAGGTCGCGGCCTCGCTCGCCGCGCTGGCCCGGCGGCACGGGGTGGCGCCGCGCGTGGCGCTGCTTGGACCCGCCCCCGGTGGCAAGGATGGCTGGGCGCCGCCCGCCGCGCTGCGGACGCTGCGCCGGAACCTCGCCGGGCAGGGCATCGCCCTGGTGGAAGGCCGTGCCGTGGCCCGCAGGCCCGGCGCCTGCGTGCTGGAGGACGGCACCGACCTGCCCTGCGACATGCTGGTGCTGGCTACCGGGCTGCGCGCGCACGCGCTGGTGGCGGAGCTCGGCCTGCCGGTGGATGCGCGCGGCCGGCTGCGCCTGACCTCCGCCCTGCATTCCGTGGCCGACCCTGCCATCTTCGCGGCGGGGGACTGCGCCGTGGTCGAGGGCCATCCACGGCCCATGGTGGGCGTGTTCGGCGTGCGCGCCGCACCGGTGCTGCACCACAACCTTGCCGTTCATGCCGCCGGTGGGAAACCCGCCGCCTTTCGGCCGCAGCGGCGCTGGCTGGCCATTCTCGACCTCGGCGATGGCACCGGGCTGGCCGCGCGCGGGCGGCTCTGGTGGCATGGGCGCGCCGCGCTGTGGCTGAAGCGGCGGCTCGATCTTGGCTTCGTCCGCCGCATGCGCGCCGCCGGGGAGGCGCAGCCGTGACGGAGGCCCCGCATCTCTCCGTGGTCATCCCCCTGGCGCCGCGAGAGGCGGAGCATGGCGGGCTGCTTGCTGCCCTGCATGCCCTGCCGCCGGGGCAGGAGGTGATCCTTGTGCGCGCCGCCGGGCAGGCGCCGCCCGATCCTGGCCCCTGGCCGCCTCACCTGCTGCTGCGCCATGCCGAGGCCCCGGCCGGGCGGGCACGGCAGATGAACGCCGGCGCCCTCCTGGCGGGCGGCGAATGGCTTTGGTTCCTGCACGCGGACAGCCGCCTGCTGCCTGGCACGCTGCCGGCGCTGCTGCGCTTCACGGCGCGCGGCGCCCCGGCGCTGGGCTGGTTCGCGCTGCGCTTCCGCGCCGACGGCCCCTGGCCCACGCAGCTGAATGCCTGGGGCGCCAACTGCCGCTCCGCCTGTCTCGGCCTGCCCTTTGGCGACCAGGGGCTCGTGCTGCCGGCAGACAGCTTCCGCGCCCTCGGCGGCTATGACGAGGCGGCGCCCTATGGCGAGGACCATCTGCTGGTCTGGGCCGCCCACACGGCGCGGCTGCCGGTGCGGCCGGTGGGGGCAGCGCTCTCCACCTCGGCCCGTAAATATGCCTGCCGAGGCTGGCTCGGCACGACCTGGCTGCACTGGCGCCTCACCGCCCTCCAGGCCTGGGGGGCGTGGCGCCGCCTGCGCGCCGCCCGTGCCGCCGCGCCGCCGCGCCGCTAGAGCAGATCGCGAGCAGGCTGCTTCGCCTGATCGCGTGAGAATGCTCGTAAAAATAATGATCTAGAGCCTTTTCCGTGAGCCAGTACGAACGGAAAAGGCTCTAGGCACCCACGCCTTGTGCGAGCCCGTCCCTGGCACCGCCGTCTCGCAATGCCAATCCTCGTCGGGCTGCTTGCCACGGCGTGAGCAGGCACAATTTCCGGGGTGCCGCGCCCGACGCCAGGTAACCTCGCCTCCCGGCATGGCGAACAGGCAGGAGAACCCGTTCATGGGACCATCCGGAGCGCCTGTGGCGGCGCGCCGCGCGGCAGCGGGGATCGAATGTCGGGCGCCATGGCCATCCCATCCTGCGCGGGCCTTGGCCTGTTGAGCGGGGCGCGGGCCAGGGCGCAGGACCGCCACCCGCATTGGGCGGCGCTGATGGCGCGGGCGCAGGCGGGCGATGCGCGCGCCTATGAGGCGCTGCTGCGCGAATGCCTGCCGCTGCTGCGCGCCGTCTGCCGCGCCCGCCTGCGCGAGCCGGCCGAGGCGGAGGACGCGGTCCAGGACACGCTGCTCAGCCTGCACCGGGTCCGCCACACCTACGACCCCGCGCGCCCCTTCCGCCCCTGGCTGATGGCGATCGCGGAGCGGCGGGTGGCCGACCGGCTCCGCAGGCTGGCGCGCCAGGGCGGGCTTACCCCTCCGGTGGAGGAGGCGGAGGAACCGCGCGAGCCCGGCCCGGGCGCGGAGCAAACGCTGGCCGACCGGCAGGACACCGCGCGGCTGCGCGAGGCTGCCCAGGGCCTGCCGCCGGCCCAGCACACGGCCGTGATGCTAACGAAAATTGAGGAGCTTTCGCTGGCCGAGGCGAGCCGCCGCTCCGGCATGTCGGTCGGGGCGCTGAAGGTCGCGACCCATCGCGCCCTACATGCCCTGCGGCGGCGCCTGAGCGGGGAGGATTGACGAGCGATGCGCAGCGAGGAGCTGATCTCCAGACTGGCAAGGGATTTGCGGCCGGTGCGGCGCCTGCCCGGCCCGTTGGCTCTCACCGCGGCCTGGGTCGCGCTGGCTGCCTGCGTGGTGGGCACGGCGGTGCTGCTCATGGGCCCGCGCGAGGACCTAATGGCGCACCTTGCCGCGCCCGACCGCGCCCTGCCGCTGCTGGCGGCGGTGGCCACCGGGCTGCTGGCGGGCTTCTCGGCCTTCCAACTCGCCCTACCCGACCGCGACGGGCGCTGGGGGCTGCTGCCGCTGCCGGCCGTCCTGCTGTGGCTGACGGGCATGGGCTGGGGGTGCCTGGCGGACCTCGCGCGGATCGGGCCGGCGGCCCTGCAGCTCGGCGCCAGCTTCGCCTGCTTCGGCTTCATCACCGCGCTTGGCCTGCCGCTCACGGCCGGCATCGCCTTCATGGCGCGACACGCGGCTGCGTTGCGGCCGGGACCCGTTGTGGCGCTGGGCGGCCTGTCCGCCGCCGCGCTGGCCAGCGTGGGGCTGAGCTGCGTCCACCACCTCGACGCCGCGCTGATGGTGTTGGCTTGGCACGGGGTCGCGGTGCTCTGCGTCACCGCCGTGGCGTGGAACTGCGGGCCGTGGCTGCTGCGCCGCCTGGGCGCCGCCGCGCCGCGCCTGTAACCCGCGCGCCGGCGGCACCGAAGAGGCAGGCGGACCAGCACGGAAGAACCACCATGGATGATCCCCAGGCCAGCCGCGGCCGCCGCCCGGAGAGCCGAGGCGGCGTGCTGCATACAGATCTTTGCGTGCTGGGCGCCGGCTCGGCCGGGCTGTCCGTCGCGGCGGGCGCGGCGCAGATGGGCGCCGCCGTGGTGCTGGTGGAGCCAAACCTGATGGGCGGCGACTGCCTCAACACCGGCTGCGTGCCCTCCAAGTCGCTGCTCGCTGCCGCCCATGCGGCGCAGGCCATGCGCGAGGCTGGCCGCTTCGGGATACGACCGCACGAGCCGGTGGTGGATGCCGCCCGCCTGCACGCGCATGTGCATGGCGTAATCACTGCCATCGCGCCGCATGACTCGGTGAAGCGGTTCGAGGGGCTCGGCGTCACCGTGCTGCGCGCCGCTGGCCGCTTCACCGGGCCTGACGAGGTGGAGGCGGGCGGCACCCGCGTAAGGGCACGGCGCTTTGTGGTGGCCACCGGCTCCTCCGCTGCCATGCCTCCCATCCCCGGCCTGACCGATGGGCCGGTGCTGACCAACGAGACCATCTTCGGCCTCGCCGAGATTCCCAGCCACCTCGCCATCCTCGGCGGCGGGCCGATCGGAGTGGAGATGGCGGTGGCGTTCCGCCGCCTCGGCAGCGCGGTGACGCTGGTGCAGCATGGCACCATCCTGCCGAGGGACGAGCCGGAGGCCGTGGCCATCCTGCGCGCCGCGCTGCGGCGAGAGGGGGTCGCGCTGCTGGAGCACGCGCGGGCCACATCGGTGGAGCACCACACGGGTGGCGTGCGGCTGTGGCTGGAGGGCGCGGGGGCGGTGGAGGCCACCCACCTGCTGGTCGCCGCCGGACGTCGCGCCAACACCGCGGGGCTGGGGCTGGAGACGGCAGGCATCGCCACGCATGAGCGCGGCATCATGGTAGATGCGGGGCTGCGCACCGGCAACCGCCGCGTCTTCGCCATCGGCGACGTAGCGGGCGGGCCACAGTTCACTCATGTCGCGGGCTACCACGCGGGCATCGTCATCCGCCGTGCGCTGTTCGGCCTGCCGGCCAGGGTAGACTACGCCGCCCTGCCCTGGGTCACCTATGCCGATCCGGAACTGGCCCATGTCGGCCTGACCGAGGCCGCCGCGCGCGATGCCGGTCACGCCGTGACGGTGCTCGCCGAGCCGCTCGCCGGCAACGACCGCGCCCAGGCGGAGCGGACGACGGAGGGCCTCATCAAGGCTGTGCTGGGGCGGCGCGGCCGCGTGCTCGGCGTTACCATCGTGGCGCCGCGCGCGGGCGAGATGATCGCGCTCTGGGGGCTGGCGATCCAGAAGCGCCTCGGCATCGGCGCCATCGCCGCCTCGCTGCCGCCCTACCCGACCATGGGCGAGATCTCGAAGCGCGCGGCAGGCGGCCACTACACGCCGCGGCTCTACGGCGAACGGGCGCGGCGCCTTGTCGGGCTGGTGCAGCGGTGGCTGCCGTGAGCGGCCGCGCGGCGCGGCTGCGGGGCAACCGCCGGCTGTGGATCGGCCTCGGCCTCTTCGCCGCCTTCCTGGCCCTGCGCTTCAGCGGCTTGGGCGAGGTGTTCTCCCTCGATACCCTGTCGCGGCATCAGGAGGCGCTGGCGCGGCTGGTGGCGGAGCACGCTGTGCTGGCGGCGCTGGGCTACCTCGCAGTCTATGTCGGCGTCGCGGCCTTGTCGCTGCCCGGTGCCACGGTGCTGACCCTGGCGGGCGGCTTCCTGTTCGGTGCCGTGGCCGGAACGGGGCTGACGTTGGTGGGCGCCACAGCGGGCGCCACGCTGCTGTTCCTGATGGCGCGGCGCCTGTTCGGCGCCAACGCTCTGGACCGGCTGGGTGAGCGGGCGCGGCAACTGGGCGAGAACATGCGCGGCAATGCCGCCTCCTACCTGCTGATGCTGCGGCTGGCGCCGGTCTTTCCCTTCTTCCTGGTCAACCTGGTGCCGGCCTTCGTGGGCGTCAGGCTGCCGGTCTTCGTGGCTACGACGCTGCTGGGCATCCTGCCCGGCACGGCGGTGTTCAGCCTCGCTGGCGCTGGGCTCGGCGAGGTGCTGGCCGCAGGCGGCACGCCAGAGATCTCCGGCGTGCTGACGCCGCGCGTGGTGGGCGCGCTGCTGGGCCTGGCCGCGCTGTCGCTGCTGGGCATCCCGCTGAAGGCACGACTGTCGCGTGGACAGAGCTGAGAGGCATCGTCAACCTGGCAAGGCGCGATCCGTTGGGGAGGATTGGCCATAAGCCGGAAAACTCCCGCAAGGACCGGGCCGGTTTTCCGGTTTAAGGCCAACAGGACAAATAGGAGTGCAGTCGCTCAAATCTCACGCGATAACCCCTGGCAACCGCCTGTGGTGGTCACACGTTGCTCCGCTGACCGGAGGATCCAGGATCATGCGACAGCTCCTCGCCCGTAGCATCCTTTTCCTTGGTCTAACGCTCCTGGCTTCCTGCGCAGGCCACGGTCCTGCGGGGTTCGACCAGACTATGTCCACCTATGTTGGCCAACCGGAAGTGCGCTTGGTTGAGGGGCTGGGCGTGCCCCAGCGTGTCTATGAGACAGAGGGCCGGCGCTTCCTGGAGTATGACTTTGGCAGCAAGGCTGTTCCTGCATCCTCAGGTTTCAGCTTCGGCCTTGGTGCAGGAAGCTTCGGCGGTGGCCGTTACGGACGTGGTGGCGGTATCGGCACTGGGATTGGGATTGGCATTCCGCTTGGTGGTTCTGGCTATGAGGCGGCTCCGTGTATTGTCACGTTCGAAGTTCGCGACGACCGAGTGCTGGATTTCCGTCGCCAAGGAGAAAGCTGCCGCTGAAGCAGCGCCAACTGTCGGCGTTTCTCCATCGGCGTGTGTCAGCACGGCAGGGTCCTCAACAGGCCATAATGGGATCTGCTCACTGCTTATCAGGCACAATGATCAGCGCGGCCATACTCGTCTGAATGGCCACCCCGGTCGCCACGTTTTCCAGAACGTGGCATAGCATCTCGCGACGGCACTAATGGAGCCAGCTAACGCTTTGTGCCCGCGTCTTTAAACTGCGGTTGGTCAGCTCTGCGAAGAATCTCCTGCCGGATGCAAATAGCGCAAACTTGCATGTCATGTGCGGCACCAGAAATCGATATGGGCCTCTTGCATCAAAAATAGCCAGTTACTCTTTTCATTGAAAAGTGAGAACAATTTGAACGAGAAGGTACGATATTAAAGGGAGGCGCCGGACGTTGTACGGGCGTCCGTAAGGTGAACCCCAAGTTATGCAAATATTTCGGTGGCGGGTATGCGTCGGCTAACGCTGCGAACGCGACTGATATGTCTTGTGATTGCGGGTGTCTTTGACCTGCCCCCTTAAAAGTGTACCGCCGCTGATGTGAGATTAGCGGGACGCGGAGGGGAGGAGGTTGAGATGGCGAGGAAGCAGCACAAACCGG
>NZ_JBHSCH010000088.1:0-16238 GCF_042651065.1 Teichococcus aestuarii | reverse complement strand
CAGTCGTCGCTGCCGGCGGCGGCGCCGCGCGCCAGGGCAGGGTCCTGCAGCCGCAGCGCCAGCTCGCGGATCTCGTGCTGGATCTCGTCGAGCTGCACCTCCAGCGCCTCCAGCCGCGGCTTAACGCCGAACACGCTGAAGGGCATCAGCAGGAAGGCGGCGGCGCAGAGCAGGCCCAGCGCCAGCAGCAGCAGCCCCGTCCATTCCGGGAAGCCGGGCAGGGACAGCGCCGTGATCAGGGTACGCATCTCCTCCATGGGGTCAGCCGCCCGTCACGCTCATGTGGCGCCCGACCGCCGGGCGGTTCTGCCGGCGATCGATGACGAAATCATGCCCCTTCGGCTTGCGGGCGATGGCGGCCTCGATGGCCTCGCGCAGCCCGGCCTCGTCCACCGCCGGGTCGCGCAGCACGGCGCGCAAATCGGCCGCGTCCTCCTGGCCCAGGCACATGTAGAGCGTGCCGGTGCAGGTGAGGCGCACGCGGTTGCAGCTCTCGCAGAAATTGTGCGTCATCGGCGTGATGAAGCCGAGGCGCTGGCCGGTCTCGCGGATCGTCATGTAGCGGGCGGGGCCGCCGGTGGCGTAATCGGTCTCCTCCAGCGTCCAGGTCTCGCGCAGGCGGCGGCGGACCACAGAGAGGGGCAGGTACTGGTCCGTCCGGTCCTCGTTGATCTCGCCGAGCGGCATGGTCTCGATCAAGGTGAGGTCGAAGCCGTGCTCGCCGCACCAGGCGATCATGCGGTCGAACTCGTCCTCGTTGACGCCCTTCATGGCGACCGCGTTGATCTTGACGGCGAGGCCGGCGGCCTTGGCGGCGAAGATGCCGTCCAGCGTCTTCTCGATCTCGCCCCAGCGGGTCAGCGCCTTGAAGCGGCCCGGGTCGAGCGAGTCGAGTGAGACGTTGATGCGCCGGACGCCGGCGGCATACAGCCCCTCGGCGTGCTTGGTGAGCTGGGTGCCGTTGGTGGTGAGGGTCAGCTCCTTCAAACCCCGCGGCCCGATGCGCTCGCCGAGGGAGCGCACCAGCCGCATCACGTCGCGCCGCACCAGCGGCTCGCCGCCGGTCAGGCGGATGCGCTCGACGCCGAGGCCGATGAAGGCGCCGCACAGGCGGTCCAGCTCCTCCAGCGAGAGGATCTGGGCCTTGGGGAGGAAGGTCATGTCCTCCGCCATGCAGTAGACGCAGCGCAGGTCGCACCGGTCGGTGACGGAAACGCGCAGGTAGCTGATCCGCCGTCCGAACGGATCGATCATGCGGGCAACTCCCTTGCTCGGCGGTGAACGGTGCCATGCCCATTTGGGCCGGCGCCCCCCACCGGTGCAAGCCCCTGCCGTGGCTGCTTCAGCCGAGCAGGGCGAATCCGCCGGCCCCCATCAGCGCCAGCAGCGCCAGCCGCCGGTACCAGGCCACCGGCAGGACATGGAACATCCGGGCGCCGACCGGCACGGCCAGCAGCAGCACCGGCAGCATCAGCCCCGTCATGATCAGCACCGGCAGGCCGACCAGCCCGCCCCAGAGCGGCGGGATGACGGCGACGATGCCGATCAGGCCGAAATAGAGGATGAGGTTGGCGCGGTGCTGGGCCACCGCCTCGGGCCCCGAGAGCAGGTAGAGGATGACCGGCGGGCCGGACATGCCGGTGGCGCCCTTCATCAGCCCCGAGACGGTGCCGATGGCGAGGTTCAGCCCCAGCGGCCGCCGCCCGTGGTAGCGCCAGGGGGACATCAGCAGCAGGCCGAACACCAGCACCAGCAGCCCGATGGCGCGGCGCAGCGTGGCGCCATCGGCCACGAACAGGATGTAGGCGCCGAAGGGCGTGGCCAGGACGGCGGCGCCGCCGAGCGAGAAGATGACGCGCCGGTTGGCCAGGGCGATGGCCTTGGGCAGCAGGTAGGCGGAGACGAACAGCTCCATCAGCAGCATCACCGGCACGCCGACCTTCGGCCCCCACAGGGTGGAATAGACCGGCGCCAGCAGGATGGCGGTGCCGAAGCCGGAATAGCCGCGCATCAGCCCGGCGATGAGGGTGGCCAGCACCGCCACCCCCACCTCCCACGCGCCGAGCAGGCCGGCCGCCTGCTGCCAGGCGCCGCTCACGGTGCCTCGTCCACGGGCTCCAGCGCCACCTGCGCGGCGTTGATCAGCAGCTTCCCGGCATGCTCGAAATTCACCGTCACGCGGTCGCCGACGACGGACTGGACCTGGCCGATGCCCCAGTCGGGGCGGTCGGGGTGGCGGACATGCATGCCCGGCTCGAGCGGATTGAACATGACGCCAGGGTGGCCGCCGGAAGGCTTACGGGCTAGGCTGCCATGCAATCACGGATTCGTGAACGGGCCGGAGAATGGCGATGGAAGGCGGAACGAGCCTGGCGCAGGATCTCTGCGCCCGGCTGTGCCACGACATGGTGGGGCCGCTCGGCACCGTCGGCGCGGCGCTGGACCTCCTGGGCGAGGAGCCGGAGGCGCCGGCCCTGGCGCAGGATGCGGCGGCGGAGCTGCGGCGGCGGCTGAAGTTCTGGCGCGCCGCCTGCGGCGCCGGCACCGGGCCGCTGGCGGTGTCCGGGCTGACGGCGCTGCTGGAGGGCATGCTGGCGGGCGGGCGGGCGCGGCTGGTGGCGGAGGCGATGCCGGCCGAGCGCGTGCTGGCCGCCCCAGTGGCGCCGCTGCTGCTGTTCGGCGCGGTGCTGGTGGGCGAGGCGCTGCCGCGCGGCGGCACGGTGACGCTGGCCGCGCAGGGCGAGGGCTTCGTGCTGCGGCCGGAGGGTGCCATGCGCGCCTGGCCCGCGGCGCTGCCGGCCCTGCTGCGTGGCGAGGCGGTGGAGGGGGCCCGCGCCGCCCCCGCGCTGCTGCTGCTGCGCCTGGCCGCTGCCGCCGGCTGGCGGGTGGCGCTGGCGCCCGAGTCGGAGCCGGACGCCCTGCGAATCGCCCCCGGAGGCTGAAGGCACCACATTTACCTTTCCTTCGCCATCCGGCCCCCAGGCTGAGCCGAACCCAGCCTGTCGGGGACCGTGATGGACGATCTTCTCGCCGACTTTCTGACTGAAACGAATGAAGGGCTGGCCGCGCTCGATGTCGCGCTGCTGAAGCTCGAGAAGGCCCCGGACGACCGGCAGACGCTGTCGGAGATCTTCCGCAACGTCCACACGATCAAGGGCACCTGCGGCTTTCTCGGCCTCTCGCGGCTGGAGAAGGTGGCGCATGCCGCCGAGAACGTGCTGGGCAAGTACCGCGAAGGCTCGCTCAAGGTGACGCCGGCCGGCATCACCCTGATCCTCTCGGCGCTGGACTGCCTCAAGGGCATCGTCTCCGGCCTGGAGAACACCGGCAGCGAGCCGGTGGGCGACGACACCGCGCTGATTGCCTCGCTCGACGCGGCCTGGCGTGGCGAGATGCCGGCGGCGGCCGAGCTGGAGATGCCCAGCTTCGGCGACGAGAAGCCAGCCGAGGCGCCGCCCGCCCCCGAGGCGGTGGCCGAGCCGGTTGCCGCGCCGCCGCCAGCGGTGGCCGCTCCGCCGCCCGCGCCGCCCAGCATCAGCCGGGGCGGCGAGCATGACGGGGAGGGCGGCGGCGGCGGAGGCGCCGGCCGAGGCGGTGGCCCGATCACGCCGACGCAGACCATCCGCGTCTCGGTCGACGTGCTGGAAGACCTGATGACGCTGGTCAGCGAGCTGGTGCTGACCCGCAACCAGCTCCTCCAGCTCGTCCGCGCCCGCAGCGACGCGGCGCTCACCGTGCCGCTGCAGCGCCTCTCCCACATCACCTCCGAATTGCAGGAGGGGGTGATGAAGACCCGCATGCAGCCGATCGGCAATGCCTGGCAGAAGCTGCCGCGCATCGTCCGCGACCTGGCCAACGAGCTGGGCAAGAAGATCGAGCTGGTGATGAAGGGCGCCGAGACGGAGCTCGACCGCCAGGTGCTCGAGCTGATCAAGGACCCGCTGACGCACATGGTGCGCAACAGCGGCGACCATGGCCTCGAGAACCCCGAGCAGCGCCGCGCCGCCGGCAAGCCGGAGGTGGGGCGCATCCTGCTCAACGCCTATCACGAGGGCGGCCACATCATCATCGAGATCGGCGATGACGGGCGCGGCCTGGCGGTGGACAAGATCAAGGCCAAGGTGGTGGGCCAGGGCCTGGCCACCGAGGCCGAGGTCGCCAGCATGAGCGAGCGGGAGATCCAGCACTTCATCTTCCGCGCCGGCTTCTCCACCGCCGCCGCCATCACCTCCGTCTCCGGCCGCGGCGTCGGCATGGATGTGGTGAAGACCAATGTCGAGAAGATCGGCGGCACGATCGACCTGCGCTCGACCGAGGGCAAGGGCACGACCTTCTTCATCAAGATCCCGCTGACGCTGGCGATCGTCTCGGCGCTGATCGTCGAGGCGGGGGGCGAGCGCTTCGCCATCCCGCAGATCGGCGTGGTGGAGCTGGTGCGCGCGGGCGGCAGCGCCGAGGGCGCGCAGATCGAGCGCATCCACGACACGCCGGTGATGCGGCTGCGCGACCGGCTGCTGCCGCTGGTCTCGCTCTCCCGCCTGCTGCAGCTGGAACACGCGGCGGATGAGGGGCGGCGGGATGCGGGCTTCGTCGTCGTCACCCAGGTCGGCGCCAACGTGTTCGGCATCATCGTCGACAAGGTGTTCGACACCGAGGAGATCGTGGTCAAGCCGGTGGCGCCGATCCTGCGCCACGTCACGATGTTCAGCGGCAACACCATCCTGGGCGATGGCAGCGTCATCATGATCCTGGACCCGAACGGCATCGCCCGCGCCACCGGCGTCGGCGCCGACGGGCCGAGCGAGGACGCCTCGCGCGGGCCGGAGGGGATGCGCGGCCACCGCTCCAGCGAGCGGACGGCGCTGCTGCTGTTCCGCGCCGGGGACGACACGCCGAAGGCGGTGCCGCTCGGCCTCGTGGCGCGGCTGGAGGACCTGCCGGGCGAGAGCATCGAGCATTCGGGCGGCAAGACGCTGGTGCAGTACCGCGGCAAGCTGATGCCGCTGGTGGCCATGTCCGGCGGCTGGATGCCGCCCGAGCCGGGCAAGCGCCAGGCGGTGCTGGTGTTCAACGACCGCGACCGCGCCATGGGCCTGATGGTCGACACCATCCTCGACGTGGTGGAGGAACACCTGCTGATCGAGGGCGCCAGCGAGCAGCCGGGCTTCCTCGGCAGCGCCGTGATCTGCGGCAAGGTGACGGATGTGATCGACTGCGCCTGGTGGCTGCACCAGGCGGGGGACGACTGGTTCCGCGGCACCGCGCCGGCCGCCGCGCGCAAGCGTGTGCTGCTGGTGGAGGACAGCGCCTTCTTCCGCCACCTGCTGGTGCCCGGCCTGACCGCCGCCGGCTACGACGTGACGGCGGTGGACACCGGCCTGCAGGCGCTGCAGCTGCGCGAGCAGGGGGCGCCCTTCGACATCATCGTCTCCGACATCGAGATGCCGGACCTGGACGGCATCGGCCTGGCGCGGGCGGTGCGGGAATCCGGCACATGGCAGTCCCTGCCGATGATCGCGCTCAGCGGGCGGGTCGAGGCCGAGCAGGTGCGGCGCGCGCGCGAGGCGGGCTTCAACGAATATGTGGGCAAATCGGAGCGTGAGGCGCTTTTGGCCGCATTGAGCGAATGCCTCGCCACGCCGGTCATCAGCTGAGGAGCGGAAGGTCATGCAGACGCAAATGCCCCCGAGCACGCAACGCGCCGTTGCCGCGGTGACAGAGAGCGCCGCCGCGATGTTCCTGACCCTGACGGTGGCGGGGCAGCTCTGCGGAGTGCCGGTGCTGGCGGTGCGGGACATCCTGGCGGCTCAGGCCATCACGCGGGTGCCGCTGGCGCCGCGCGAGGTGGCCGGCAGCCTGAACCTGCGCGGCCGCATCGTGACCGCGATCGACCTGCGCCGGCGGCTGGGCCTGCCGCCGCGCGAGGCGGGGGCGCCGCCGCCGATGAGCGTGGTGGTGGAGCAGAGCGGCGAGCTCTACAGCCTGCTCTCGGATTCGGTGGGCGAGGTTCTGGCGCTGCCCGAGGAGGGGTTCGCTGCCAATCCGCCGACGCTCGACCCGCTCTGGCGGGATGTGTCGCGCGGGGTCCACAAGGAGGATGAGCGCCTGCTCATCGTCCTCGATGTGGACCGCATCCTGGCGATCGGCTGAAAGGGAGACGATCAATGAACGAGGCCGTGAACTGCCTGGTGGTGGATGACAGCCGCGTGGTCCGCAAGGCCGCACGCCGCATCCTGGAGCGCCATGGCTTCCAGGTGCGCGAGGCGGAGGACGGGCAGAAGGCGCTCGAGGCCTGCCGCGAGAGCCTGCCCCGGCTGGTGATGCTGGACTGGAACATGCCGGTGATGAACGGGCTGGAATTCCTCAAGGCCGCCCGCGCCGAGTTCGGCCCGGACGAGCCGGTGATCATGCTCTGCACCACCGAGAGCGAGTTCGACCGCATCGTCACCGCGCTGAGCGCGGGGGCGCAGGAATACATCATGAAGCCTTTCGACGACGAGATCGTGACGGGCAAGCTGGTGCAGCTGGGCTTCCTGCCGGAGGACGCCGAGCTGTGAGAAGCCTGCCGCCCAGCGGGGCGGCGGGCAACCGGAGGGTCCGGGTGATGCTGTGCGACGACAGCACGACCGTGCGCTCGGCCTATGCCCGCCTCCTTGAGGCCGACCCGGACCTGCAGCTCGTCGGCAGTGTCGGCAACGGGCAGCAGGCGATCGATGCCCTGATGGGCCTGCCGCGCGAGGCACGCCCGCATGTCATGCTGCTGGATCTGGAGATGCCGGTGATGGACGGCATGACGGCGCTGCCCCTGCTGCTGAAGACGCACCCCAACCTGGCGGTGATCGTCTCCAGCGCACAGAACGAGAGCGGCGCCGCGGCGGCCATGGCGGCGATGCGCGCCGGCGCGGCCGACTACGTGCCGAAGCCGAGCGCCGCCAATGGCGGCATGAACGATGCCAACTTCCGGGCCGACCTGGTGGCCAAGGTGAAGGGGTGGGCCCGCATGCGCGGGTTTGTCCCCGGGCCGGCTCAGCCGGCGCCGGGCGCCGCCGCCGCGCCGCCGCTGGTGGCACCACCGCCGGCCGCGCCGTCCGCGGCCCAGCCCACGGTGCCCCTGCCGGCGCCTTCCGTGTCGGCGCCTTTCGTGTCGGCGCCCTCCATGTCGGCGCCATCCATGCCGGCGGCCTCGGCGCCGCTTCCCGTGCCGCCCGCGCGGGCGGCCGCGCCGCAGCCTAGCCAGCCCCTGCCTGCGGCGCCGGCCCCGCCCGGCGCTTCGCTTCTCTCCGGCCCGGTGGTTCTGCGGCCGATGCCGGCGGTGGTGCCGAAGCCGCGGCTGCTGGCCATCGGCTCCTCCACCGGCGGGCCGCAGGCCCTGGCGGCCTTCGTGCGGCGGCTCAGCACGCCCCTGCCGGTGCCGGTGGTGGTGGTGCAGCACATGCCGGCGGGGTTCACCGCCATGCTGGCCGACCATCTCGGCCGGCTGGGCGGCCCGCCGGCGGCGGAGGCGAAGGATGGCGAGGCGCTGCGCCCCGGCCGCCTCTATGTGGCGCCCGGCGACCGCCACCTGGTGCTGGAGGGCGGCGGCGGCGGCCTGGTGGCGCGGCTGAACACGGACCCGCCGGAGAATTTCTGCCGCCCCGCCGTGGACCCGATGCTGCGCAGCGCCGTCGCGGCCTGCGAGGGGCGGGTGCTGGCGGTGATACTCACCGGCATGGGCCAGGACGGCATGCTGGGCTGCAAGGCGGTGGCGGCCGCCGGAGGGCTGGTCCTGGCGCAGGACGAGGCCTCCAGCGTGGTCTGGGGCATGCCCGGCGCGGTGGCGAAGGCCGGGCTGGCGCAGTTCCTCGCCCCGCCCGAGCAACTGGCCGACAAGGCCTTGGCGCATATTGGAAAGGCGGGCCACGGCCCGGCCGGAGGAATGGCATGAACACGGAAAGCTTCGCCGCGATCGCGGGGCTGGTGAAGACACGGTCCGGGATCGTGCTGACACCGGACAAGGCCTATATGCTGGAGACCCGCCTGGCGCCGATCCTGAAGCAGGAGAACCTCGCCTCCCTGGATGCGCTGGCGATGCGCCTGCGCGATCCGCGGGCGGAGATCCTGGCGCGCGCCGTGACCGAGGCGCTGACGACGAACGAAAGCAGCTTCTTCCGCGACGGCAAGCCTTTCGACCATCTGCGGCGGCTGCTGCCGAAGCTGCGCGCGGCGCGGCCGGCCACGCACAAGATCCGCATCTGGTCGGCGGCCTGCTCGACGGGGCAGGAGGCCTATTCGGTGGCCATCATCCTGCGCGATCTGGGGATCCAGAACGCCGAGATCTATGGCAGCGACCTGTCGCGCGAGGTGGTGGAGCGGGCGCGGGAGGGCAGCTTCACCCAGTTCGAGGTGCAGCGCGGCCTGCCGGTGCAGATGCTGGTGAAGTACTTCAAGCAGGAGGGCAGCAAGTGGCGCGTCGCGCCCGAGCTGCGCGCCATGACCCGCTTCGAGGAGCGCAACCTGCTGGCGGACCACCGGCCCCTGGGGCGCTTCGACGTGATCTTCTGCCGCAACGTGCTGATCTATTTCGACCCGCCCACCAAGGGGAAGGTGATGAACGCGCTGGCCGCCCAGCTGGCGCCGGATGGCGTGCTCTATCTCGGTGGCGCGGAGACGGTGCTGGGCCTGACGGACCGGCTGGTGGCGGTGACTGGCGAGCGGGGTGTCTACGCGCTGGCCGGAGCGGTCAGTGCCGCGAGCTGACAGGCCGGGCCGGGGGCTGTGCCCCCGGCCCCCTGGGGCCATGCCTCAAGCCGGCACCGCGGAGCGCGGCTGGGCGGTGGCCTGGGCCGCGGCGGCTGGCTGCGGCAACTCCGGCATCGGGAAGCGGGCGCCCATGCCGAGCGGGTCGCGCAGCACATAGCCACGGCCCCAGACGGTGCCGATCAGCTCGCCCGCGCCGGCCTGCGCCAGCTTCTTGCGCAGCTTGCAGATGAAGACGTCGATGATCTTCGCCTCCGGCTCGTCGATGCCGCCATAGAGATGGTTCAGGAACACCTCCTTGGTGAGCACCAGGCCCTTGCGCAGGGTCAGCAGCTCCAGGATGGCGTATTCCTTGCCCGTCAGGTGCACCTCGCGGTCGTTCACGCGCACCTCGCGGGAGCCGAGGTTCAGCGTCAGCGGCCCGATGGAGAGGGTGGGCTGGCTGAAGCCCTTGGCGCGGCGGATGATGGCCTGGATGCGCGCCATCAGCTCCTGCTGGTCGAAGGGCTTGGTGATGAAGTCGTCGGCGCCCATGCCGAAGGCCTTCACCTTGGCCTGGGGGCGGGACAGGCCGGAGAGGATCAGCACCGGCGTCTCCACCCGGTTGCCGCGCAGCCGGCGGACCACCTCGTAGCCCTCCATGTCCGGCAGCATGATGTCCAGGATCACGATGTCATAGTCGTAGAGGGAGGCCAGTTCGAGCGCTTCCTCGCCGGTGCCGGCGATGTCCGCGATCATGGAGGAGGCCTTCAGCATCATGGCGATGCCGCGGGCGGTGGTCAGATCGTCCTCAACCAGAAGCACACGCATCGTTTGGTTCTCCACAATCTATGCGTGCATTCTTACCATTTCCGCCAGGCTGAGGAAGAGGTTTTTCATCTTTGAGACGTATCAAGAACAAGAATGAGATTAAAAAATAGAGAACCCGGCGACGCGGCTTGCGCCTCCGGCATGGAATTTTTCATTAAGATGCTGATTTATATCGGGTTAAGCGAAGAGGCGGACTGCCGCCCCTCCATCCGGCCAATCTCAACCCCCGCGTGGGTTCGGCCTAGCCCTGCCCCAGCGCCCACCGGATCAGCAGCGCCACGGTGCTCAGCGCCGCGACGCCTGCAACCCAGAGTAGCACGAACCAGCCGAGGCGGCGCAGCAGGGGGGGCATCAGTGGTAGCCCGCCCCCACGCGCACCTTGCCGCGGAACAGCCAGTACACATAGGCGGTGTAGGCCAGGATGATGGGGATCAGCACCGAGGCGCCCACCAGCAGGAACATCTGCGAGGCCGGCGAGGCCGCCGCGTCCCAGATGCTGACTGAGGGCGGCACGATGTTCGGCCAGAGGCTGATGCCGAGCCCGGTGTAGGAGAGGAAGAACCAGCCCAGCACGTAGAGGAAGGGGGCGCCGTCCCGCCAGCGGAAGCCGCGCCCCGTGGGGTCGTGCGGGGCCTCGGCCTCGCGCGCCTCGGTGGCGGGGATGGCGCGGAAGAAGCGCCAGGCGAACACCGCCACCAGGATCGGCACGGGGGCGGCGTAGAGCATCCAGGGCAGGGTCAGCCAGCGCTCGCGGAAATAGGGCTGCAGGAAGGGCATGATCAGGCTGATGAGGAGGATGCAGCCCAGGGTGCCGATGCCGAGCCGCCGCGCATGGTGGCGCGCCTTGCTGGCGATATCCCCTTCCGTGCGCCAGATCAGCCAGCAGGCGCCGAGCAGCCCGTAGCCCACCAGCAGGGCGAAGCCGGTGAGCAGCGAGAAGGGGGTCAGCCAGTCCCACCAGCCGCCGGCATAGGCGCGGTCCCGCACCTCGATGCCCTGCACCAGCGCGCCGAGGGCGATGCCCTGGCAGAAGCCGGCCACGTAGCTGCCCCAGCAGAAGGCGCGGTCCCACCAGAGCTGGGCGCGGGCATTGTGCGCCTTGAACCGCATCTCGAAGGAGACGCCGCGGAAGATCAGCGCCAGCAGCATCAGGATCAGCGGCATGTAGAGGGCGGGGAAGATGGTGGCATAGGCCAGCGGGAACACGGCGTAGAGCCCGGCGCCCCCCAGCACCAGCCAGGTCTCGTTGCCGTCCCACATCGGCGCCACCGAGTTCACCATCACGTCGCGCTCGTCCTTTTCCGTGAACCAGGGGAAGAGGATGCCGAGGCCGAGGTCGAAGCCGTCCATCACCACGTAGAGGAACACGGCGGTGGCGATCAGGACGGCCCAGATCAGGGGCAGGTGCTGTTCCATCGGGCGTCCCTCCTCAATGCCGCTTCGGCGAGTCGCCGAGGGCGCTGCCATGCGGGCCGGCGTGGTGCATGGCCGGCCCCGGGGTGATGCCGCTGGTGCGGATCGGCTGTGTCTCCTCCGGGCCTTCCTCGGCCACGTGCGGCGGCTGGCCGAACAGCCGGAACAGGAACCAGACGCCCGCCCCGAAGACGATGAAATACACCACGATGAAGGCCAGGAGTGACGCGCCCACCGCCGGCGCCGCCAGCGGCGAGACGCTGTCGGCGGTGCGCAGCAGGCCATAGACGGTGTAGGGCTGCCGCCCCGCCTCGGTGGTGATCCAGCCCGCCGTCACCGCCACCAGCCCCGCCGGGCCCATGACGAGGGCCGCGCGGAGGAACCAGCGCGTGTCGTAGAGGCGGCCGCGCCAGCGCAGGCCGAGGGAGAGCAGGCCGAGCGTCGCCATCGCCGTGCCCAGCCCCACCATCACGCGGAAGGCCCAGAACACCAGGGGCACGTTGGTCGGCCGCTCCTCCGGCGGCACGTCCTTCAGCCCGGGCGTCTCGCCATCCCATTCATGCGTCAGGATCAGCCCGGAGAGGCGCGGGATCTCCAGCAGCACATGCGTCTCCTCCGCCGCCATGTCCGGCTGGCCGAGCAGGATCAGCGGCGCGCCGCGCTGCCGCTCCCAGTGGCCCTCCATGGCGGCCACCTTCTGCGGCTGGTGCTCCAGCGTGTTCAGCCCGTGGAAGTCGCCCAGCACGATCTGCATCGGCGCCACGATGGCCGCCATCCACATCGCCATGGAGAACATGGTGCGGGTGCGCTCGTTGCGGCTGTCGCGCAGCAGGTGGAAGGCGGCGACGCCGCCGACGATGAAGGCCGTGGTCAGGTAGGCGCCGGTGACGGTGTGGGCGAAGCGGAAGGGGAAGGAGGGGTTGAAGACGATCGCCCACCAATCCTCCGGCATGAAGCGGCCATCGGGCAGGATGCTGTGGCCGGCGGGCGTGTGCATCCAGCTGTTGGCCGAGAGGATCCAGAAGGCCGAGATCAGCGTGCCGATGGCGACGAGGCAGGTGGCGGCGAAGTGCAGCTTCTTGCCCACCCGCTCCAGCCCGAACAGCATGATGCCGAGGAAGCCCGCCTCCAGGAAGAAGGCGGTCAGCACCTCGTAGCCCATCACCGGCCCCAGCACGTTGCCGGTGCGGTCGGCGAAGACCGACCAGTTGGTGCCGATCTGGTAGGACATCACCACGCCCGACACCACGCCCATGGCGAAGGCGATGGCGAAGACCTTCAGCCAGTAGCGGAACACGTCCAGGTAGACGGCGCGCCCCGTGGAGAGCCACAGCGCCTCCAGCACCGCCAGGAAGCTGGCCAGGCCGATGGTGAAGGCCGGGAACAGGAAATGGAAGGTGATGGTGAAGGCGAACTGGAAGCGCGCCAGGTCCAGCGCGCTGGGCAGCCAATCCAACGCCATGCGGGGTTCTCCGTGCTGTTGCGGGCCTTCGCCTGGCCACGGTCCTGGTCGCGACGCAGTTTGCCCCTGCGGAGGGCCGGGAGCTAGGTAACGTCGATCACAGCCTCGCGTTCCCACATGCGCGGGGCGGAACGAAGGAGACGCGCCACCATGCACGCCACCCCCCTGATGAGCCTGCCCCGCACCCCCTCCCTGCGGCTGGACGGGCGCCGCGCCCTGGTCACCGGCGCCGGGCGCGGCATGGGCCTGGCCGCCGCCGCCGCCCTGGCCGAGGCCGGGGCGCATGTGGCGCTGGTGGCGCGCAGCGGCGACGAGATCGGCGCCGCGGCCGAGGCCATCCGCGCCGCCGGTGGCAGCGCCGAGGCGCTGGCGCTCGACGTCGCCCGTCCCGAGGCCCTGCAGGCCGTGCTGGCCGAGCGGGACGCCTTTGACATCCTGGTGAACAACGCCGGCACCAACCGCCCCGCCCCCTTCCTGGAGGTGACGCCGGAGGATTTCGACGCGGTGATGGCGCTGAACCTGCGCGCCGCCTTCTTCGTCGCCCAGGCGGTGGCGAAGCGTCTGGTGGCGGCCGGCAAGCCCGGCTCCATCATCCAGCTCTCCTCGCAGATGGGCCATGTCGGCGGGCCGCGCCGCAGCGTCTACTGCGCCAGCAAGCACGCCATGGAGGGCATGACCAAGGCCATGGCCATCGAGCTCGGTCCGCACCGCATCCGCGTCAACACCCTCTGCCCCACCTTCATCGAGACGCCGCTGACCCGGCCCTTCTTCGAGGAGGCCAGCTTCCGCGACTGGGTGCTCTCCAAGATCAAGCTCGGCCGCGTCGGCCAGGTGGAGGATCTGATGGGCGCCGTGCTGTTCCTCGCCTCCGACGCCTCCGCCATGATGACCGGCAGCGCCCTGATGGTCGATGGCGGCTGGACCGCCGAATGATCCTGTTCGCTGCCGGTCAGGGTGGGGAAGGGAGGGCGGCACTCCGGCCGGCGGAGAGGTTGAGGGCGGGCTGACGGAGGGTGTTGCATCCGGATGCATGGCCGCGCTTGCATCCGGATGCAAACGTCGCCACTCTTCCGGGCAGCCGAAGGAGGACCGCCATGATCCGCTACCTGAAGAAGGGCGCCGAAGCCGCCGAGACCGCCGAGTACGACCGCAAGGTTCGGCAGACCGTCGAGGGCATCCTCGCCGATGTCGAGGCCCGCGGCGACGCGGCGGTGCGCGAGCTCTCGGAGAAATTCGACAAGTGGTCGCCGGAGAGCTTCCGCCTCTCCCAGGAGCAGATCCAGGCGCTGATCGACAGCCTGCCGGCGCAGGTGATCGAGGACATCAAGTTCGCCCAGGCGCAGATCCGCCGCTTCGCCGAGGTGCAGCGCGCCTCGATGCAGGATGTCGAGGTCGAGACCCTGCCGGGCGTGACGCTGGGCCACAAGCACATCCCCGTCGAGAGCGTCGGCTGCTACATCCCCGGCGGCCGCTACCCGATGGTGGCTTCCGCCCACATGTCGGTGCTGACGGCCAAGGTGGCCGGCGTGCCGCGCGTCATCGCCTGCACGCCGCCGCTGAACGGCCAGCCGCCGGCCGCCACCGTCGCCGCCATGGCGATGGCCGGCGCCGACGAGATCTACCTGCTGGGCGGCATCCAGGCCGTCGCGGCGATGGGGATCGGCACCGAGACGATCAAGCCGGTGGACATGCTGGTCGGGCCCGGCAACGCCTTCGTGGCGGAGGCCAAGCGCCAGCTCTACGGCCGCGTCGGCATCGACCTGTTCGCCGGCCCCACCGAGACGCTGATCATCGCCGACGACACGGCCGATGTGGAGATCTGCGCCACCGACCTGCTGGGCCAGGCCGAACACGGCCCGACCTCCCCCGCCGTGCTGCTCACCACCTCGAAGAAGATCGCCGAGGGCATCGAGGCCGAGGTGCAGCGCCAGCTCGCCGTGCTGCCCACGGCCGACATCGCCAGCGTGGCCTGGCGCGACCACGGCCAGGTCATCCTCTGCGACACGGATGAGGAGATGCTGCAGGTGGCGGATGACATCGCCTCCGAGCATGTGCAGGTGATGACCGCCAACCCGCGCTGGTTCCGCGACAACATGCGCAACTACGGCGCGCTGTTCCTGGGCAAGGAGACCAATGTCGCCTATGGGGACAAGGTGATCGGCACCAACCATACCCTGCCCACCAAGAAGGCGGCGCGCTACACGGGCGGCCTCTGGGTCGGCAAGTTCATCAAGACCTGCACCTGGCAGGAGGTGAAGCCGGAGGCCTCCGCCATGGTCGGCGAATACTGCTCGCGGCTCTGCGCCATCGAGAACTTCGCCGGCCACAAGGAGCAGGCGGATCTCCGCGTGCGGCGCTATGGCGGCAAGAACGCCGCCTGACGAGCCCGGCGGGGAGGCCTCCCCGCCACGCCCCGCCGCGCCCAGGACGGGCGTGGTGACGGGCGTGGTGACGGGCGCGGTGACGGCGCGGGACCTCGCGCGGCAGCTTGGCGTGTCGCAATCCATGGTCTCGCGCGCCTTCAGCCCCGGCGCCTCCATCGCGCCGGAGATGCGCGCCCGCGTCCTGGCGGCGGCCGAGGCGCTGGGCTACCGGCCCAACATCATCGCCGCCTCGCTCTCCCGCCGGCGCAGCAGCATCGTCGGCCTCGTCATGGGCGAGCTGGCCAACCCCTTCTACCCGGTGGTGCTGGAGCAGCTCTCCCAGGCGCTGCAGGCGGCGGGCTTCCAGACGCTGCTGTTCACCGTGCCGCCGGGGCAGGAGGCCGATGCCGCCCTGCCCATGCTGCGGCAGTACCATGTGGACGCGGTGGTGGTGACCTCGGCCAGCCTCTCCTCGGCCGGCGCCGCGCACTGGCTGGGCGATGGCCGCGCCGCCGTGCTGTTCAACCGCGCCGCCGCCGGCGACACGCCGCTCGACAGCATCGCCTGCGACAATGTGGCGGGCGGACGCATGGCGGCCGAGGCGCTGCTGCGGCGCGGCCGGCGCCGCCCCGCCTTCGTCGCCGGCCGCGCCGACACCTCCACCAGCCGCGAGCGCGAGGAAGGCTTCTTCGCCGCCTTCGCCGAGCGCGGCCTGCCGCCGCCGCTGCGCGTGGAAGCCGGCGGCTACAGCTATGGCGCCGGCCACCGCGCCGCGCTGGGGCTGGGCGAGGCGGACGGGCTGTTCTTCGCCAACGACATCCTGGCCCTGGGCGGGCTGGACGCGCTGCGCCACGTGCTCGGCCGGCGCGTGCCGCGCGATGTCTCCGTCATCGGCTTCGACGACATCCCGATGGCCGCCTGGCCGGCCTACGACCTCGCCACGCTGCGCCAGCCCGTGGCGGAGATGGTGGCGGCGACGGTGACGCTGCTGCGCGCCCGCCTCTCCGGCGCCGAGGGCGGCGCCGCCTACAGCGAGCGGCTGCCGGCCGTGCTGGTCGAGCGCGGCTCGCTCTGAGCCGGGCCGCCGCGCGAGAGGCGCAGCCCGCTCCATAAAGAAGCAAGCTTTTTGGCGCAGAGCAGTCCCCGGCCCTGCGCAGCTTGCAGGGCGGCACGAGTTCGGGGGCCGATGCATGCTGAACCGCCTTACCCTCCGCCCCATCCTCTACGGGGCCATCCTCCTGCTGGCGGCGCTGGCGCTGCTGCAGGCCGCCTCCGGCGCCTTCCAGGCCCTGCAGCAGCGGCAGACCGCGGATGCCGCGCTGGAGGCCAACGCCACCGCCGACCTGCTGCTGAGCGCGGCGGGCGCCTGGGCGGCGGAGCGGGGCGGCACGGCGATGGCGGTGGGCACCCAGGCGCCGGCCAGCGCCGAGTGGCAGGCGGCGCTGGAGGCGCTG
>NZ_JBHSCH010000087.1:0-16715 GCF_042651065.1 Teichococcus aestuarii | reverse complement strand
CGCGGCTGGGCACGGCCCTGCCGGCGACGCCCCGGCCGGGCATGGCGCGTGCCTGGTCCGTCCCGCGCACCCGGCGCAGCGCCGTGGCCGCCGCCGTGCCACCCACCGCGGCCATGGCCAGGGAGGCCGCCGGCGCGGATTGCGAGGCCATCGCGCCGTAGCCGCCGCCCACCCCCATCTGCGCGAAGCCGCGCTCCAGCAGCGCCGCCGCGTGACGGTCGCGCTCCACCCAGGAGCTGCCGCCGAACACCGCGACGATCAGCCGCACATTGTCGCGCCGCGCGCTGCTGACGATGTTGAAGCCGCTGGCGTTGATGTAGCCGGTCTTGATGCCGTCCACGCCCTCATACTCGTCGAGCATGCGGTTGTGGTTGCGCAGGGCGATGGTGCCCATGCGGTGCACGCGGGTGCCGAAGTAATGGTAGCGCTCGGGGAAGTCCCGCTGCAGGCGGCGGCCAAGGGTGGCCATGTCGTGCGCGGTGGTGATCTGCTCCACATCCGGCAGGCCGGAGGCGTTGCGGAAGGTGGTGGAGGTCATGCCGATGGCGCGGGCGCGCAGCGTCATCATCTGCGCGAAGCGCGCCTCGCTGCCGCCGCCCAGCGTCTCGCCCAGCAGCGAGGCGACATCGTTGGCGGATTTGGTGACGAGAGCGTAGATGGCGTTCTCCACCGTCAGGCTGCGCCCGGGCGGCAGGCCGAGCTTGGAGGGCGGCCGGCTGGCGGCGGTCTCCGTCATGTAGAGCCGCTGGTCGAGCTGCAGCTCGCCGGAGCGCAGCGCCTCGAAGACCATGTAGAGCGTCATCATCTTGGTCAGCGAGGCCGGATGGCGCGGTGCGTCGGCATTGGCGCCGAACAGGACCTGGCCGGTGCCCGGCTCGATCACCACCGCCGCATAGCGGGCACTGCCGATCTGTGCCTGCGCCGCCCCCGGAAGGGTGGCGGCAAAAAAAGCCGATGCGGCCAGCAAGCCGAGCCGGCGCATCGCGCGGACAAGTGACATGTCCATCCCCCGAAATGGCCTCACCCCCCAGTGAGGTGCCACATACTAGGCGGGGGCTCGCGGCGCTGTCATCGAGAACTCATGAGGAACATGCCCTTTCAACAAGGGCTTAACCCCTTTCGTTTATGCGCGGTCCCATGAACGGAACGGCGCCTTCCCGAGCCTTCCCCGAGAGTGTTTCACGCTGGTTGCTGCACCGCAAAAATTTTACTGGACTCCCCTGAAATTCGTTGCCATACCGCCCAAATGCTGCGGTGCAACAAAACCCGGCTGCCGACCTGGACCTCGTTTCGGGCGGGTCTTGAGGCCTACCGGAACCAGCGTTCCCTTCCCCTGCGGAGGAAGCGCGCGAGACCGAGGAGGAACATTGAATGGCCAATGAGCCCAAGGTGACGAAGCTGAACACGAAGCCGTCGTCACCCAAGGACAAGGCGATCGAAGCGGTGGTGGAGAATGTTTCCGCCATCGCCGAGACGGCGGCGGATGCGGCTCCGGCGCCGGCGAGCGAGCCGGCGCAGGCGCTGGCGAGCATGACCAAGGACAGCGCGGCACAGACCCGCACGGCGATGGAGAAGACGATGGACCAGACGACCCGTTCGACCGAAGGCCTCTACAAGGCCACCGAGGATGCCATGGAGTTCGGCCGTGGCAACATGGAGGCCTTCAGCAAGGCCACCCAGGCCTATGTCAGCGGCCTGCAGGACCTGAGCAAGCAGGCCTTCGCGGTGATGCAGGCGATGAACGAGCACGCCATGCAGAACGCCAAGGCCGTGGCCTCCGCCAAGAGCCTGAGGGAGGCCGCCGAGCTGCAGACCACCTTCGCCAAGGCGCAGCTGGAGAAGTCCATGTCCGAGGCGACCCGCCTGAACGAGGCCGCCTTCAAGCTGGCCGAGCAGGCCTCCGCCCCGATCGCCGCGCGCATGACGCTGGCGATGGAGCGGATGACCCGCCCCGCCGCCTTCGCCTGACCGACCATGCCGGCGGCGCCCTGGGCACCGCCGGCCAAGCCCCCCCTGCCCCGGCTTCCGCCGCCTTGCAGGGGGTGGCCGCAGGCGTGCGCGCCGCGCCCGCCCCGCGCCCGCCAGCCCGGCCCATGCCCTGGCGCTTTTACGGCGTGGTGGCGCTTTTCCATCGTCATCGACATGCTCGGCCCTTCACCTTGGCCCCGCCCGTCCGATATTCTCGGGCATCATGGGCGCGAGGAGCGGGGTCCAGTGGCGGATTCCAGACCCCTCCCCCCGATTACGGACGGACAGCCCATTGGGTGCAGCAGACAACCGGCAAGCCGGCAGCAGTGACATGACGGACCAGGACAAGCGCCCGGATCAGGACAGCGACAACAACGGCCCCGGCAACAATGGCAATGGCGGCCAGGGCGGCTCGCAGGACGGCACGAATACCGGCGTCGTGGTCAAGGCACGCCCGCGCACGCGCAAGCCTGCCATGTACAAGGTGCTGATGCTGAACGACGACTACACGCCCATGGAGTTCGTGGTGCACGTGCTCGAGCGCTTCTTCCAGAAGAACCGCGAGGAGGCGACGCGCATCATGCTACATGTCCACCGCCGTGGCGTGGGGGTGTGCGGCGTCTATACTTACGAGGTGGCCGAGACCAAGGTCACCCAGGTGATGGACCTCGCCCGGCAGAACCAGCACCCGCTGCAGTGCACCATCGAAAAGGAATGATGGGGCAAAAAGGAATGATGCGGGGCGTGATCATCTCTGTGTAACCTAGTGAAACTTAGAATACCCCTCGCCGTCATAGGGGAGCGAGACCACATTACGGCTATCCTGGGTCGAAAGACCCTGTCTTGCGGCGCCGGACCCTTCCATACCCGGTGCCGTTCCTGGAAGGGGAGCGTCACACCGCATGCTGTCCCGCAACCTTGAGCAGACGCTCCACCGTGCGCTGGCGCTGGCCAATGAACGCCGCCACGAATACGCCACGCTGGAGCACCTGCTCCTTGCCCTCGTCGACGACACCGACGCCGCCACCGTGCTGCGCGCCTGCGGGGTCGATCAGGACAAGCTGAAGCGCGACCTGGCCGAGTTCCTGGACAAGGATCTCGCCGGGCTCGTCACCGAACGCTCCGGCGACCCGAAGCCGACCGCTGGTTTCCAGCGGGTGGTGCAGCGCGCCGCCATCCATGTGCAATCCTCGGGCCGCGACGAGGTGACGGGCGCCAATGTGCTCGTCGCCCTGTTCAGCGAACGGGAGAGCCATGCCGTCTACTTCCTGCAGCTGCAGGACATGACGCGGCTGGACGCGGTGAACTTCATCAGCCATGGCATCGCCAAGGCCCCTGGCCGCAGCACCAGCCGCCCGGTGCAGGGCAACCCGCCCAGCACCGCCTCGGGTGCCGAGGAAGGCGCGGAGAAGGAGGAGAAGCCGCAGGGCCGCCGTGGCCAGGACGCGCTCTCCAACTACTGCGTCAACCTCAACAAGAAGGCGCAGCAGGGCAAGATCGACCCGCTCATCGGGCGCGACTCCGAGATCGAGCGGACCATCCAGATCCTCTGCCGCCGCACCAAGAACAACCCGCTCTATGTGGGCGACCCGGGCGTCGGCAAGACCGCCATCGCCGAGGGGCTGGCCAAGCGGATCATCGAGGGCGACGTGCCGGAGGTGCTGGCCAAGTCCACCATCTTCGCGCTCGACATGGGCAGCCTGCTCGCCGGCACCCGCTACCGCGGCGACTTCGAGGAGCGGCTGAAGGCCGTGGTGAACGAGCTGGAGCAGCAGCCCGGCTCCATCCTGTTCATCGACGAGATCCACACCGTGATCGGTGCGGGCGCGACGTCCGGTGGCGCGATGGATGCTTCCAACCTGCTGAAGCCGGCCCTGGCCCAGGGCACGCTGCGCTGCATCGGCTCCACCACCTACAAGGAATACCGCACCTACTTCGAGAAGGACCGCGCCCTGGTCCGCCGCTTCCAGAAGATCGACGTCAACGAGCCGACGGTCGAGGACGCGGTGAAGATCCTGACCGGGCTGAAGGTCAATTACGAGAAGCACCACAAGGTCAAGTACACGCCGGAGGCGATCCGCGCCGCCGTCGAGCTCTCGGCCAAGTACATCCACGACCGCAAGCTGCCGGACAAGGCGATCGACGTCATCGACGAGGTCGGCGCCTCGCGCATGCTGCAGCCCGAGGGGAAGCGGAAGAAGACCGTCACCCTGAAGGATGTGGAGGACATCGTCGCCAAGATCGCCCGGATCCCGCCCAAGAGCGTCTCCACCGACGACAAGGAGACGCTGCGGAACCTGGAGCGCGACCTCAAGGCCATGGTGTTCGGCCAGGACAACGCGATCGAGGCCCTCTCCGCCGCGATCAAGCTGTCCCGCGCCGGGTTGCGTGACCCGGAGAAGCCGATCGGCAACTATCTCTTCTCCGGCCCCACCGGTGTCGGCAAGACCGAGGTGGCCAAGCAGCTCGCCAAGACGCTCGGCATCGAGCTGATCCGCTTCGACATGTCCGAGTACATGGAGCGGCACAGCGTCAGCCGGCTGATCGGCGCGCCGCCGGGCTATGTCGGCTTCGACCAGGGCGGATTGCTGACCGACAGCATCGACCAGCATCCGCATGCGGTGCTGCTGCTGGATGAGATCGAGAAGGCCCACCAGGACCTCTACAACATCCTGCTGCAGGTGATGGACCACGGGAAGCTGACCGACCACAACGGCAAGACGGTCGATTTCCGCAACGTCATCCTGATCATGACGACCAATGCGGGCGCCGCCGATATGGCCAAGGCCGGCATCGGCTTCGGCCGCGAGGAGCGGAAGGGCGAGGATGAGGAGGCGGTGAAGCGCCTGTTCACCCCCGAGTTCCGCAACCGCCTGGACGCCGTGGTGCCCTTCGGCAACCTGACGCCGGAGATCGTCGGCAGCGTGGTGGAGAAGTTCGTGATGCAGCTGGAAGCCCAGCTCGCGGATCGCAACGTCACCATCGAGCTGTCCTCCGCCGCCAAGGAGTGGCTGGCCGAGAAGGGCTATGACCGCCTGTACGGCGCGCGGCCGCTGGCCCGCGTCATCCAGGAATACATCAAGAAGCCGCTGGCCGAGGAGCTGCTCTTCGGCAAGCTGGCCAAGGGTGGCGCGGTCAAGGTGGGCAAGAAGGATGACAGCCTCACCTTCGAGTTCATCGAGGCGCCCCTCCCCGCCCTGCCCAAGCCCGATGACGGCCGGCCGGACGGCGACGGAGAGAATGAGCACGCGCCGGAGGCGGCCAGCTAAGGCGGCCAGCCAAGGCCTGACGCAGCGTAGCGAAAGAACGGCCCGGTGGCATTGCCGCCGGGCCGTTTTCGCGTGGGTTGCTGTCTTGGCCTTGCTTGGCCTTGGCAAATCCTTCCGAGGCCGTTAGCTTACCGAAAATTACGTCCCGCCCCCCCCATTGGCGGCGTAATTTCCTTGGGCTTCGCTTCCCTCGCGGCCCGGGATGTCCCCGGGCGGCGGCCCCAGGCCGCCGCCCGGGTGCGTATCCATCAGGCTCTGCCGCGCTTCCGCCAGCAGCCAGCCATGCAGCGCATCGAGCGGCCCCTCTCCTTTGCGGCTGTCCTGCCGCAGCAGCACATAGCTTCCCGCGCTGGCGATACGCGCCGTGCCGGCCACGGCCAGTCCTTCCTGTGGAAGGTTGCCGGGCAGCAGGATGTCCGGCACCAGCGCCACGCCCTGCCCCTTCCGCGCCGCTTCCAGCGCCATGAAGAAATGGCTGAAGGAAAGGCCGCCTTGCACGCGCTGCGGGGCCAGGCGCACACCCTGGGCGCGCAGCCAGTCCGGCCAGGCATGGCGGCGGGTGGAGACCTGGATCAGCGGCAGGGCTGCCAGGGCGGCAGGCTCCAGCGGACCGTTCGGCAGCCATTCGGCGCGGCAGACAGGCACCAGCACATCCGGCAGGAAGGGCATGGCCTCCAGCCCGCGCCAGTCCCGCACCATCTCCAGCTCGATGCGCGGCGCCAGCCGGTGCTGCGGCTGGCCCGGCAGCCGGCCGACGCGGATCGCCAGGTCCGCCTCCCCTCCCGCCAGCGAGACCGGCTCGATGGAGGAGAGCAGCCGCACCTCCAGCCCCGGATGCCGGCGTGCGAAGCCATCCAGCCGCGGCATCAGCCAGGCGGAGGCGATGGTCGGCAGGGCGGAGAGCGTCAGCCGCCGCGGCGGCCCGCCACGCAGCCGCCCCGCCCCCTCGGCCAGCAGCGCCAGCGCCTCCTCCACGGTGCGGTGGAAGGCGGCGCCTTCGGGCGTCAGCACGATGCGGCGGGTCAGGCGCCGGAACAGGGGCTGGCCGAGATCCTCCTCCAGCGCCTTCACCTGCCGGCTGACGGCGCCCTGGGTCAGCCCCAGCTCGGCCGCCGCGCCGGTGAAGGAGAGGTGGCGCGCCGCGGCGTCGAAGCCGCGCAGCGCCGCCAGGGGGGGAAGGGTTCGCCGGGCCATGCATGAGCCTAGCGCATGCATCGCCGACCGGGAATTCGTTTGCCAGTATCCTGCCCCGGCGCTCTGCTCACCACCGAGAGGTACACAGGATGAATGTCATGTCACAGCCGCGGCCCCGCCCGCTGCGGGTCGCCATCGCCGGACTCGGGGCGGTGGGCCAGCGCCTGGCCGAGGCGCTGGATGCCGGCATTCCCGGCTGCGAGCTTTCCGCCGTCGCGGCGCGGGACAAGGCCAAGGCGGCGCGGACCCTCTCCACGCTGCGCCACCCGGTGCCGGTGGTCGACATTGCCGAGCTGCCGCCGCTGGCGGACCTGGTGGTGGAGTGCGCGCCGGCGGCGCTGCTGCCGCAGATCGTCGGCCCCTTCGTCGAGGCCGGCAAGAAGGCGGTGGTGCTGAGCGCCGGTGCGCTGCTCTCGCATGAGGGGCTGGTCGAGGCGGCGCGCCGCCATGGCGGGCAGATCATCGTGCCGACCGGCGCGCTGCTTGGGCTGGATGCCGTCTCCGCCGCCGCCGAGGGGGAGATCCACGCGGTACGCATGATCACCCGCAAGCCGGTGCGCGGGCTGGTGGGCGCCCCCTATCTGGAGGAGCACGGCATCCGGATCGAGGACATCCGCGAGCCGCTGCGGATCTTCCAGGGCACCCCGCGGGAGGCCGCCATCGGCTTCCCCGCCAACCTCAACGTGGCGGTGGCGCTCTCGCTCGCCGGCATCGGGCCGGACCGCACCAGCCTGGAGATCTGGGCGGACCCGGCGCTGACCCGCAACACCCACCGCATCGAGGTGGAGGCGGATTCGGCCAGCTTCTCCATGACCATCGAGAACATCCCGAGCGAGAACCCCAAGACGGGGAAGATCACCGCGCTCTCGGTCATCGCCTGCCTGCGCAAGCTGGGCGCGCCGCTGCGCGTCGGCACCTGAACGGCCCGGCCGCGCCCCGGTTCCGGGGCGCGGCCCACCCATAAAAAAACACGCCCCACACGGCCCGCGCGACTCCCGAACCGCAAAGGCTTTCCAATGCATCGCCGTACGCTTCTGCGCCTCCCCGCCCTCGCCCCGCTGGCGGCGCCCGCCCTGTGGCCCGCCGCCGCGCGCGCCCAGGCCGCCGCGTGGCCGAGCCAGCCCATCCGCCTGCTGGTGCCCTTCTCGGCCGGCGGCCCCACCGACCTGCCCGCCCGGCTGGTGGCGGATGAACTCTCGAAATCCCTCGGCCAGCGTGTGGTGGTGGAGAACCGCACCGGCTCCGGCGTCATCGTCGCCAGCGACGCGGTGGCCAAGGCGCCGAAGGATGGCCACACCCTGCTCTACACCACCGTCGGGCATTCGGTGGCGCGCGCCCTGTTCCCGCATCTGCCCTTCGACCCGGTCGCGGATTTCCAGCCCGTCGCGCATATCGGCCGCATCCACAACGTGGTGATGGTGAACAAGGCGGTGCCGGCCCGGAGCCTTCCCGAACTGCTGAAGCTGTTCCGCGAGAATCCGGGCAAGTACGACTACGCCAGCAACGGCAATGGCGGCTCCATCCATCTCGCCACCGAGCTGCTGCTGGCGATGGCCGGCGGGCTGGAGGTCAACCATGTGGCCTACCGTGGCTCCACCGCCGCCATGCCGGACCTGCTGAGCGGCAATGTCTCGATGATGGTCGATGTCATCTCCAGCGGCATGCCCTTCATCGAGCGCGGCGAGATGCGCGGCCTCGCCATCACGGCGCGGGAGCGCTCGCCCCTCTACCCGGACCTGCCCACCGTGGCCGAGACGGTGCCGGGCTATGAATCCTTCACCTGGCACATGGTGCTGGCCCCCGCCGGCACGCCCGCGGAGACCGTGGCCACGCTGAACCGCGCCATCAATGCCGTGATGGCGCAGCAGGGCGTGCAGCAGACGCTGCGCAAGCAGGCCATGGACATCGTGTCCGACAGCACGCCGCAGAGCAGCGCTGCCTTCCTCCGCGCCGAGATCGAGAAGTGGGAGGCGCTGATCGCCCGCGCCGGCATCAAGGCGAGCTGAGCGGGGCGGCGCCCGCCGGCTCACGAGGGCCGGCTCATGGGGGCCGGCCGCATCCCCGGCCCGCCCCCTTGACCCGGCGCGCGCCCGGGCGGAACGTCCGCGCCCTTTTCCGACCCCTGATTGCCGAGGCCCGACTCCCATGCCCGACGACGCCGCCCCTGCCCTGCGCGCCCTGCTCACCGCCACCGGCGGCGCCGACCCGGCCGCCGAGGTGCAGGATCTGCTGGCCAGCCCCGCCTTCGCCCGCATCGTGGCGGCGCTGGAGGCGGACCACGACCGCTTCGTGCAGCAGCTCATCGCGCTCACCCAGATTCCCTCGCCCCCCTTCGGCGAGGCGGCGCGCGCCTCCGCCTATGCCGGCCTGCTGCGCGACCAGGGGCTGGAGCAGGTGGAGACCGACGAGGAGGGCAACGTCACCGCGCTGCGCCCGGGCACCGATCCCTCGGCCGGCGTCATCGTGCTCTGCTCGCATCTCGACACGGTGTTCCCCGAGGGCACCGACGTGACGGTGAAGCGCGAGGGCACCATCCTGCGCGCCCCCGGCGTCGGCGACGACACGCGCGGCCTGGCCGTGCTGCTGGCCATGGCGCGGGCGCTGGACGCGGCGGGCATCCGCACCCGCGCCGGGCTGCTGCTCCTGGCCTCGGTGGGCGAGGAAGGCGCCGGCGACCTGCGCGGCGTGAAGCATTTCTTCCGCGCCAACCGCTGGCGCGACCAGGTGGCCGGCTTCATCGCCATGGACGGCATCGACCCCGCCCGGCTGGTGCATGGGGCAGTGGGCAGCAAGCGCTACCGCATCACCTTCCGCGGCCCCGGCGGGCATTCCTTCGGCGCCTTCGGGCTGGTGAACCCGGCCTTCGCCCTGGCCCGCGCGGCGGACGACCTCGGCCGCATCCGCGTGCCCAGCCATCCCAAGACCACCTTCTCCATCGGCCGCATCGGCGGCGGCACCTCGATCAACGCCATCCCCGAGGCGATGTGGATGGAGGTCGATCTCCGCTCCGCCTCGGCCGAGGCGCTGGCGGTGCTGGAGGCGCGCTTCCTGGAGACGCTGCCCCAGGCGGCGGCGGACGAGAACGCGGCGCGCGACACGGCGCGCGGCGAGATCCGCGTCGAGGTGAAGCAGATCGGCGACCGCCCCGCCGGCACCACGGCGCGCGAGAGCCGCATCGCCCGCGTCGCGGCGGCCACCATCGGCGCCCAGGGCTACGCGCTGAAGCACGAAGCCTCCTCGACCGACAGCAACATCCCGATCAGCCTCGGCATCCCGGCCGTGACGCTGGGCACCGGCGGCAGCGGCGGGCGGGAGCACTCGCTGGAGGAATGGATCGACGTGGAGCAGACGGCCAGCGTGAAGGGGGTCGCCACGGCGCTCGGCACCATCCTCACCCTGGCGGGCGTCGCCAGCAACTGAGCCGCGGGGGGGGCGCGTGGCCGGCGGCCCGCGCCCCTTACGCTTTCGGCGCGCGCGCTTCCTGGCGAGCCATCCAGCTCGCCGAGCCGAAGATCACCAGGGCGCCGGCCAGCGTGGTCCAGCCGGGGATGTCGCCGAACAGCAGGAAGCCCAGCATCGCCGCCCAGGCGAGGTCGAGGAACTTGATCGGCTGGGTGGCGGAGACGTCCGCGAGGCGGAACGCCTCCGTCAGGCACCAGTGGCCCAGCGTGCCGAGCAGCCCCGCCACCGCGAACCAGGCCAGCTGCACCAGCGTTGGCGCCTGCCAGGAGGCCAGCGCGAAGGGCAGCGTGAACAGCGAGATGGTGATGGCCTGCCACATGACGATGACATCCGGCCGGTCCCGCCGCGTCAGCGCCTTGGTGATGAGGAAGGAGGCGGCGAAGAGCGGCGAGGCGGAGAGCATCACCAGGTTCCACAGCCCGCCGCCGCCGGAGAGCTTGGGCGCCAGCACGATGGCCACCCCCACCAGCCCCACCAGCGCCGCCACCCAGCGCGCCGCCACCACCTTCTCGCCCAGGAACAGCACGGCGCCGACCATGATGAAGATGGGCCCGGTGAAGCCCAGCGCCGTGACATCGGCCAGCGGGATGTGCGGCAGCGCCAGGAACCACAGCAGCAGCCCCGCCGTGTGCACCACGCCGCGCCAGAGCTGGCCGGAGAGGCCGTTCGGCGCATAGGCGCGCGGCCCCTCCCGCCAGAGCAGCGGCAGCATCACTGCGAAGCCGAAGGCGTAGCGCAGGAACTGCGCCTGGAAGGAATGCATCTCCCGCGTCATGCCGCTCATGATGGCGTTGAGCAGGCTGAACAGCAGGCCGGAGAGGCCCATCCACACCATGCCGCGCAGCGTCGGCGAGAGGCCGCCCCAGGCGGTGCCCAGGCGCAGCCGGAGTCCCGGCGTGGCGGGCGGGCGGACGGCGTGCTGCGACATGGCTGGAAGGTTCCGGCGTTTCCATCGGTGGCGGGCAAGGCCACGCCGGGCAGCATGGCGCCGGCCGTCCGCCTCCGCCAGGGGAATACGGCGCGCCCCTGCGCCGTCTCGCGCGAAAGCGAGCCTAGGCTGCGCCCGGCGCCGGATAGCGGATCGCCACCACCTCCAGCTCCTCCGGCCCCGCCGGGGTGCGCAGCTTCACCAGATCCCCCACCCGGGCCTTCAGCAGCGCCCGCGCCACCGGCGAGACCCAGGAGATGTGCCCGCGGTCGAGATCCGTCTCGTCGACGCCGACGATGGTGACGGTGACCTCCGAATCGTCCTCCCGCGCATAGGTGACGGTGGCGCCGAAGAACACCTGGTCGCGCCGCGGCTGCGTCGCCGCGTCCACCACCTGCACCCGCTCCAGCCGCTTGCGCAGGAAGCGCACCCGGCGGTCGATCTCGCGCAGCCGGCGCTTGCCGTACTGGTAGTCGGCATTCTCGCTGCGGTCGCCGAGGCTGGCGGCCCAGGAGACGATCTCCACCACTTTCGGCCGCTCCTCGCTCCACAGCGCGCGCAACTCCGCCTGCAGGGCGGCGTGGCCGGCGGGCGTCATGTAGAACGGCGTGCCGGCGGGCAGGCCGGGCGGGGCTTCGTCGTCGTCCTCGTCCATGGCGGCTTCCTTCCCACAGTGGCGGGCGGGGTTACCGCAAGGCCGTGCATTCATGCAACATTTTGTAAAACAAGCAGGGCATCCCTATCGCGTTGTTGGCGAAATCGCGCTTCACTCCCTGCCATGCAGCACATGATCGTGCCGACGGCCAGTGAACCCGCACCAGACCACATTCCACGCGGATGCGGGCTGGATGTCTCCCGCCGTGCCGCAGGTGGTCCTGCCCTCCGGCGGCCCGCATGACTCCCTTCCTGAAGCAGGCGGGCCAGGACTCCCGGCTCTGGCTGACGGCAGGGCTCGCCGTGGGCCTGCTGTTCGCCGGCATGGCGGCCACCAGCTACCAGCTGCTCTACCGCAACGGGGAGAACGAGCAGCGGCTGCAAAGCCTGGAGGGCGGCTTGCAGGACACCGAGCGTCTGCTCGCCCTGCTGGACGAACGACGGGAAGGTGGCGGCTCGCTCGAGGCGGTGCTCGCCTCCCTGGCCCGCCTGGCGGCGGCGGAGCCGCCTCTGGCGCCCGCCCAGCGCGGCTTGGCCGCGGCCGTCGCGCGGCTGCAGGGGGCTCCCGACACGGGCATGGTCGACATGGCGGGCCTGGTGCTGGAGCGGACCATCCGCACGGAGATGCGGCGGCTGCGCGCCGAGGAGCGCCATCAGGAGCGCGTCAGCCTTTCCCTGGGCCTGGCCGGCATGGGCGCGGGTGGCTCCCTGCTGCTGGCGGGGCTGTTTTCGGCGCGGTGGCGGGAGCGGCAGCAGGCGCGCGGCGCGCAGCACAAGGGGGCCGAGCTGCGCGCCATCTGCAAGGCCACGCCAGCCGGGCTGGCGCTGCTGGACGGCGAGTGCCGCCTGCGCGAGATCAACCCGGGCTTCGCCGCCCTGGCGGGGCAGCCGGAGGCGCGGCTGCTCGGCCGCCATCTGGCGGAGGCGATGCCGCTGCTGGGCGGCCTGTTGCTGCCCATGCTCCGCGGCGCCCTGGCCCGCGGCGAGGGGCTGCCGGGGCAGGAGGTGCAGGTGATGGCCCCGGGCGGGCGCAGCCAGCACTACTTCATCGCCGCGGAGCCGGTGCTGGGCGGCGGGGCCGAGGCCCGCCTCTCGCTGGTGGTGATGGACATCAGCGACAAGGCGGCCATCGAGAGCTGGCGCAAGGAGCTGGTGGCCGAGCTGAACCACCGGGTGAAGAACACGCTGTCCACCGTGCAGTCCCTGGCGGCGCAGACCATGCGCGGCGCGGGGCAGGACCCCAACCGCTTCGCCGCCGATTTCAGCGCGCGTCTGGGCGCGCTCTCCCGCTCGCACGAGCTGCTTGCCTCGGTCGGCTGGTCCAAGGCCACGCTCGACGGGGCGATCGAGGCGGCGCTGGCCCCCTGGAAGGCGGTGTGGCTGGCCACCGGGCAGCTCGTGATGCACGGGCCTTCCGGCGTGGTGGTGCGCCCGGCCCAGGCGCAGGCCATGGTCATCGCCATCTCCGAGCTGGCCAGCAATGCCAGCCGGCACGGCGCGCTGGCGCATGATGGCCGCGTCACCCTGACCTGGCGCGCGACACCGAACGGCGTGATCCACTTCTCCTGGCACGAGCATGGCAAGATGCGACTGCGGGAAGCGCCGCCGCAGCGCGGCTTCGGGCTCCGCTTCCTGGAACGGGGCCTGGCGCATGATCTCGGCCAGGGCGCGCGGGCCGAGCTGCGCTTCGAGCAGGCGGGGCTGCAATACGATGTCAGCTTCCGCGCCGGCGGCGTGCAGCCCTCCACCTTCACCCTACAGAAGGGCGCCGCCTGAGCACCCGGCGGCTCAGCCGCCGAGTTCCTCGCGCAGCATCTCCAGCGCCAGCCAGCGCTCCTCCGCCTCGGCCAGCCCGGCCTCGGCGCGGGCCAGCAGCTCGGTGGCCTTGTCGAAGCGCGCCCGGTCCCGCGCATAGAGGCCGGGGTCGGCCAGGATCTCCCGCAGCTTGGCCGCCTCCGCCTCCAGCTTGGCCATGCGGGCGGGCAGCGTCTCCAGCTCGTGCTGCTCCTTGAAGGACATCTTCTTCCGGGCGGCCGGCGGCGGGGCGGCGGCCGGCTTCGCCGCCGTGGCGGGCTTCGCCACCGTCTCGGCGCGGGCGCGCACGCCATGGCCGCGCTGCGTCACCATGTCGGAATAGCCGCCGGCATAGTCCTGCCAGCGCCCCTCCCCCTCCCAGGCGATGACGTTGGTCGCCACCCGGTCGAGGAAGTCGCGGTCGTGGCTGACGACGATCACCGTGCCGGAATACTCGGCGATCTGCTCCTGCAGCAGGTCGAGCGTCTCGAGGTCGAGGTCGTTGGTCGGCTCGTCGAGCACCAGCAGGTTGGAGGGGGTGGCGAAGGCGCGGGCCAGCAGCAGCCGCCCCCGCTCGCCGCCCGAGAGCGCCACCACCGGCGTGCGCGCCTGCTCCGGCAGGAACAGGAAGTCCTTCATGTAGCCGATGACGTGGCGCGGCTGGCCGTTCACCCACACCTGGTCGCCACGCTTGCCGGTCAGCGTCTCGGCCACGGTGGCGGTGGGGTCGAGTGCTGCGCGGCGCTGGTCGAGGCTGATCATCTGCAGGTTGGTGCCGAGCTTCACCTCGCCCGAATCGGGCGCCAGAACGCCGGTCAGCATGGAGAGCAGCGTGGTCTTGCCCGCGCCGTTCGGCCCGACGATGCCGACCCGGTCGCCACGGATGATGCGCGTCGAGAACTCCCGCACCACCGCCCGCTCGCCGAAGCTCTTGCTGATGCCGTCGGCGGCGATGACGAGCGTGCCGGAGGCCTCGCCCTCGGCCACCGCCATCTTCACGCCGCCCTGGGCGGCGCGGCGCTCCCGCCGCTGCTGGCGCAGCCCGGCCAGCTCACCCACGCGCCGCACGTTGCGCTTGCGGCGGGCCGTCACGCCGTAGCGCATCCAGTCCTCCTCGCGGACGATCTGGCGGTCGAGCTTGTGGGCCTCCTTCTCCTCCTGCTCCAGCACCTCGTCGCGCCATTCCTCGAAATGCGCGAAGCCGCGGCCGAGGCGGCGGGTGGTGCCGCGGTCGAGCCACACCATCTCCCGCGTCATCGTCTCCAGGAAGCGGCGGTCGTGGCTGATCAGCACCAGCGCCGAGCGCATGGCGCCGATCTCCTGCTCCAGCCACTCGATGGCCGGCAGGTCGAGGTGGTTGGTCGGCTCGTCCAGCAGCAGGATGTCCGGGGACGGCGCCAGCGCGCGGGCCAGCGCCGCGCGGCGCGCCTCGCCGCCCGAGAGGTTGGCCGGCCTCTCCTCGCCGGTGAGGCCGAGCTGCTCCAGCAGGTAGCGGGCGCGGTATTCGTCGTCCCCCGCCGTCAGCCCGGCCTCGACATAGGCCAGCACGGAGGGGAAGGTGCCGAGATCCGGCTCCTGCTCCAGGTAGCGCAGCGTGGCGCCGGGCTGGAGGAAGCGGCTGCCGCCATCCGGCTGCGCCAGCCCCGCCGCGATCTTCAGCAGGGTGGACTTGCCGGAGCCGTTGCGGCCGATCAGCGCCAGGCGCTCCCCTGGCGAGACGGACAGCGTGGCGCCCGACAGCAGCGGCGTGGTGCCGAAGCCGAGGCGGATATCCTGGAGGAGCAGAAGCGGGGGAGCGGCCATGCCCGGCTGCGTGGAGCGGCGGCGGCGGCGCGTCAAGCGCCCTGCGCCCAAAGAAGCCGCCGGAAGCCCGCCATCGCATTTTTGAGCGGGTTTCCGCGCCCTTTCCCTCAACCGGCGCGCGACGGCGGGGCGGCGGCGCGGTAGAACTAGGGCCCGCTTGTCATCCCCGGAGGAAATGGCCTTGGATCAGGTCGAATGCGTGGTCGTCGGCGCGGGCGTGGTGGGGCTGGCCGTGGCGCGCGCCCTGGCGCTGGCCGGCCGCGAGGTGCTGGTGCTGGAGGCGGCCGAGGGCATCGGCACCGAGACCTCCTCGCGCAACAGCGAGGTCATCCACGCCGGCATCTACTACCCCAGGGGCAGCCTGATGGCGCGGCTCTGCGTCGAGGGGAAGCACCGGCTCTACGAATACTGCGCCGAGCGCGGCGTGCCGCACCGCAACTGCGGCAAGCTGATCGTCGCCACCAACGAGGAGGAGACGGGCAAGCTCGCCTCCATCCGCGAGCGCGCGGCCGCCAATGGCGTGCCGGACCTGCGGCTGGTCAGCCGCGAGGAGGCGCTGGAGATGGAGCCGTCCCTCTCCTGCACCGCCGCCCTCGTCTCGCCCTCGACCGGCATCATCGACAGCCACGCCTACATGCTGGCGCTGCAGGGCGATGCCGAGAATGCGGGGGCCATGTTCGTCTTCCACAGCCCGGTGCTGGGGGGGCGGCTGCTGCCGGAGGGCGGCGCCGAGATCCGCGTCGGCGGCGCCGAGCCGATGGAGCTGCGCTGCCGCCTGCTGGTGAACGCCGCCGGCCTCTACGCGCCGCGCCTCGCCGGCTCGCTGGAAGGCATGCCGGCCGGCCATGTGCCCACCGCCTACTACGCCAAGGGCAACTACTTCACCCTGGCCGGACGCTCCCCCTTCTCGCGGCTGATCTACCCGGTGCCGGTGCCGGGCGGGCTCGGCACCCACCTGACCATCGACCTCGGCGGCCAGTGCCGCTTCGGCCCGGATGTCGAGTGGGTGGAGAAGGTGGAATACGAGGTGGACCCGCGCCGCGGGGACAGCTTCTACGCCGCCATCCGCCGCTACTGGCCCGGCCTGCCGGAGGGCGCGCTGCAGCCGGGCTATTCCGGCATCCGCCCGAAGATCGTGCCGCCCGGGCAGGCGGCGCAGGATTTCGTCATCCAGGGGCCGGAGACGCATGGCCAGCCCGGCCTCGTGAACCTGTTCGGCATCGAGAGCCCGGGGCTGACCGCCTCGCTGGCCATCGGCGCCCTGGTGGGCGAGATGCTGGTGATGGAGCCGGCCTGACCCGGCCGGGAGCCGGATGAACGGCGGGAGGGGCTGTGGCCCTCCCGCCCGGGCGGCTCACCGGCCCGAGTAATCCCCTGTGCCGAACCAGCGGGAGCGGACGGTGTTGTAGTAGGCCTCCATGTCGTACTGGGCGACGGGGAGGGCAAGGTCGCGGGCGGTGAGGCGCCCGACGGCGCCGGCGAGGTTGTAGCTGGCGGTGACGACGCTGGAGAGCGCCTGCACCAGGGTGACGCGGGCGTTGAGCAGTTCCTGCTCGGCGTTCAGCACGTCGAGCGTGGTGCGGCTGCCCACCACCGCCTCGCGCTGCACGCCGTCGAGCGCGATCTCGGCGGCGCGGATCTGC
>NZ_JBHSCH010000086.1:0-16725 GCF_042651065.1 Teichococcus aestuarii | reverse complement strand
GGCCCAGTTCGCCGTGCTGTTCGGCGAGCGTTTCACCCGCGCCATGGCCTGAGCGTGTTCAACCGCTCCGCCCTACACGAAATTCCTGACAGTCCCTGGTGCGCCCGGATGCTGGTGCTATCGATCATTTGCAGGAGGTCGGCCTCGCCGCCACCATCGGCCAAGGCTTCGAGCATCACGTCCCACAAGCCCGACGCGGTCCAGCGACGGAACTGGCGGAACACTGAGTTCCAGTTGCCGAGCTCGGCGGGCAGGTCACGCCACGGCGCGCCAGTGCGGGCGATCCAGAAGATGGCGTCGAGCACCCGCCGGTGGTCACGGGCCGGCCTGCCGCCGAGTGGGCTCGCCGACACCACGAAGGGCTCGAAGAAGGACCACTCCTCGTCCGTCAGTAACCCGCGAATCAATGCCGATCTCCATGTCAGAGATCAGCGTGGAACCACGTCCGCGGCCGGCTGGGAATCCCCCTGCAGCCATTTGTCCACGCGACCTAGGCTACATGCATGACAGATGTGGTGCCATGGGCAGGGACCATAGCCACTTCATCTGTCTGTCCTCTCGCACGCGTAGCCAAGCCGTTGATTGCGCGGCACTTGCCAGAAATATCTCGATTTTCTGGTGATGGGTCTGGCTCAGGAACAGGCGGCCGAACTTGAGAAATTGCAACCCACCCACCTTGTTTGTAGGAGATTTGCAGCGATCGGTACAAAATCTGGTCCTGGGGCTTCTAGATCAGCCCTGTTCTGAAAAGCGATCATAGGCGGTGATCCGCCGTACCGGCAGCTTCACCATATAGTCGTAAACTTCCGCCCGCAGACTCGCTGAAGAGGTTGCAGAGTGGTGGACCATCAGCGTTACGGTGGGCTGGAAGGGCAGCCACCCACTTCTTCGCAGAAAATCCAGAAGGCGCTTACTGAGCGGAGTGGAGGTGCCCACACTATGGGCACCCCCTGGTTCCCCGCCTTCCGGGCATCAATCCGATCACTCCACCAGTTCGGCCGGTTCCACCCCCAGCACACGGGCGATGGCGATGATGGCCGCCGCTGAGCCCGGCTTCCGGCCACGCTCGATCTCGCTCAGATACACCGCGTTGACGCCGGCGGCTGTGGCGAGCGCCCGGCCACTCATGCCACGATGCTCGCGCCAGATCCGCACCGGGCTTTCCCCGGCCAGGAGACGCTTTACCAGGTCGGCTGGCAGATAGTCAGCGCGAGCAGCTTCCCGGCCCTCGGCAGCTTCCCTTGCCTCCTGCTGATGGAGGGCAGCGCGGTCCATCGCATCCTCCGCTGCGGCCACCAGGCGCTCGAAGTCGATGCGGGAAAGGGTGACGGTCTCATCCGTCTCGGTGATTGGCTGGATATGGGCCATCAGTCATAGACCTCCCTGCGATGGCCGATGCGGTCCACCACCACTTCGGCATCCTCGATGCGGAACACGGCGCGCCAATCGCCTTGCCGGAGCCGGAAGCGGCCGGGTGGCTCCCCCTGCATGGCGATCACGCTGGGGTGCTGCGCGGCAGGGTCGGCGGCAATGGCTTCCAGCCGCTCCATCATCTGGCCCGCCTCACGCCTGGGCATTGTGCGGAGTGCCTTCACGGCTGAGCGGGAGAAGATCAGCGGCATCAGAGAATGATAGCTAGTAGCTTATCATTATACAAGCTATCAGCTTACTCATGCGCGGACGGACCTGATGCGGAGCATACCGCAGCGACGGTGCCTATTCACGCCCCGAGAAGCGCTCATGGGCCGTGAGGCGCCGCATCGGCAGTTCCACGGCACGGCCATAGATCTCGCTGTGCAGGAAGGTGATTTCCGCCTCCCGATCGGCCTCCACCACATCGCGGTACCAGGCGCGTGGCTGCTGCCGGGCCATGATGCGGTCGACGCGGTGAAGCCGGATCATGATCACCACCTGCAGGATGAGGACCACGATCAGGAGCCCGATCAACAGGACGATGTCATTGGTGTCCATGGTTCGGTGCCTTTGCGGGATACATCCACCTGCTCAGCCAGGCCACTTTGTCAGAGCATCCAGGCCAGGGCCGTCACAACCTGCATCAGGGCAATCATCGCCCAGACCAGGCGAAGCGTCCCTTCCTGCATGGTCGCTACGAAGCCCGAGGCAGCTGCGGTGGCAAAGATCAGCAGTGCAAGGGTCTGATCGTCCATCCGGACAGGATGGCCCAGTCAGCAGCAGCCGGACAACATGCTGCACGCGACAGCCATGCATGGAGGCAGGCACCGCCCTGGCCGGAAGCACGCTACCCGAGAAGCAGTTCTGTCTCCCTGGTTGATCCTTCCTGGTTCCCCTCCTCGAGGGCTTAACCCATCGGCAAAGGATCACCCATCGCCCAGGGTGAAGACAGGAGGGGGCGTGCTGGTTCTTCTTGTGGAGGCCGGATTTCAGGCAAGAAGGCGCCGCCCAGATGCAGGCACGCTAAGCGCCAAGATTATCAGATCAGAGGAGGCCATCATCAGCCGGATACCTCGAACTACCGGCTGTTGCGCGGCCCGGAGAGCAGGATCGTCGCCTCAGGCTGTGACGTGCCTCTGCTGACACGACCGGGTCACCGACTTTGGACGGCGGGTGCCGCTCTCCGTAGGCGCTGTGGGGTTATGCGGGCGCAGTTCGGGTGCTGAGCCAGGCCAGACGGGTGAAGTTGTAGGCCAGATTGGCCATGCCGATCTTCACCTGGGCCCGCGCCAGGCCGATGGTGCGGACGAACAGCGCCATGCGGTGCTTCTGGGCTGCGAAAACATGCTCGATGCCGGAGCGGATCCGGGCGCGTGCGGCATTGGCCTTCGCCTGCTGCTCAGAGAGTTCGCGCCGAGGTGGCCGGCGGAACAGGATGCGTTCGCTCAAGCCGCGCCGCTCCAGGACCTCCAAGTTGCGCCTGGTGCGGTAAGCCGTGTCCGCCCAGACGTGGCTTGCGGTGTTCTCAGGATCCAGCAGCGCCGGAAAGCTGCGGCTGTCATGTTGGGCTGCATCCGTAACGGCCCAGCGGCGGATCAGCCCATGCCGCCGATCGATGCCGATGTGGCTCTTGTAGCCGAAGATGGGCACCGCAATCTGGATAGCTTGGCGCTGCGCACCTTCTGGTTTGGGCTTGGCTCTGCCGCGCTTGAGCGTCCAGCGCGTATCCCGATCCTTCTGCGCCCGCTTGGCACGGGACCAGCCCTCTGGCGTGCCACCCTCCCGGATCGTGGCCTTCTCCTCGATGGTGAGCTTTTGGCGCGGTGCGGCGATGATCGTGGCGTCGATGATCTGCCCGCCCATGGCGAGAAGGCCCTTGGCCGCCAAGGCCTCGTCAAAGCGGCGGAACAGCCCGTCGGTGGCATTCGCCTGCTTGAGCTGTTCGCGGTAGAGCCAGATCGTCTTGGCATCCGGCACTGCCTGGTGCAGGGCCAGCCCCGCGAAGCGCATGAAGCTCAGCCGATCCCGCAACTGGAACTCCGCCTGCTCATCCGAAAGGCTGTAAAGAGCCTGCAGCACCAGGATGCGGAACATCAGCACCGCGTCATAGGGTGGGCGCCCGCCGCGGCTGCGATCCGAGCGCGCCAGCGCCGCATCCAGCACCGGGCGGAAGGTCTCGAAATCCACGACAGCCGCAAGGCGCTCCAGCGGATCACCCGCCGCCGACAAGGCCGCATACCGCTCATCGACATCAAAGAAGCCAGGCTGACCCGCCATTCCACTGCCTCCGCTGAGCCAAGCCAGTGAATCAGATCAGCGTCTCAACAGCGAGGTTTTTAGAGGCGTCCAGCCGCCGACTGGATCAAGATCTAACAGGCCTTAGCCGGAATCCCCCGAATACTTAGCCGCCGCGCCTATACCCCTTTTGTCGGGCGTATTAACATCAACGATGGCACCGCGGCAGCGTTTCTCGAATAGGCTGCAGACCAAGGAAGTAGGTAGAGGAGGTTCAGATAGATGATTCGATATATTGCTCCATTCGCCTCGCTTATGGCCCTTGCTCTTGCGGCGGCGCCTGTAGCCGCCCAAGACGCCGAGGCTGGTCAGCGCGCATTCAATCAATGCCGCGCCTGCCATACAATCAATGAGGGCGCACGCAGCGGTGTTGGCCCCAACCTGCACGGCGTGATCGGGCGCAAGGCCGCCTCCCTTGAAGGATTCCGCTACTCTAAAGCAATGCAGGACAAGGGCGCAGAGGGTTTGGTCTGGAATGAGGAGAGCCTAACTCCCTATCTGCGCAGCCCGCGAGAGGTGGTGCCAGGGACGACGATGTCCTTCCCTGGGCTGAAAGATGAGAAGCGCCTTCAGGATCTTCTCGCTTATCTCAAGCAGCAGAGCTGAAGGAAAGAAAGGTGGGCGAGTCCTCGCCCACCGATGCTCAGGACCCCTAACCCTTGAGGGCCCGGGCCTTAGACAGGTGAGCTTGCAAAACAGGCAGGTGGGCTGCTGCCCAGCGCTTCAGTTCCTCGTTGTCCCCGACCTGCGCGTAGTTGCGGAACAGATCGACCGCTATCAGCGGGGCCTGTGACTGCTGTTGCGTGTAAAGCGCCTGGAAGTTGCCGCCCTGCGCATCGCGGAGCTGGGTGATCCAGGTGCGGTGTTGTTCGCTCATTTCCTGCGGCACCTTTGCGCCTTGTGGCGCATTCTTGCGCAGCTTTTCCATATCCTGCGCATGGGCTGCCAGCACAGCCTGCGCGAAGTTGCGCTGAGCGTCGTCCCGGGACCGCTCCAGCGCCAGTTTCGCCGCTTCTGTCTGAAATATCGCGTGCGAAGCGGCAAGCTCGACGAATTTCGGTGCTGAAAGAACTTCGGAGCCGCGGTGCCCTGCCGTGCCGCTCATCTGCGTGCTTTGTTCCTGCCGGCCGGTGCCGGGTTGCGGCGAGCTCGGCTGACCGGGGCCACTCTGGGCCAGAGCCGGCAAGGAAAGGATTGCAGAGAGCGCTGCCACAAGGGGAAAGCTTTTTCTCATAGCTCGTGCTCCGGAAAGACTGGAAGGGGGCTGACGGCCATCTATGCGGTTCTGCCCAACCCTCCAACCGTACCACCCTCCAGTGGTTGCGTTCATTGTTCCTCAGGCAATTGGCGCAACAGAGAAAGGCGCGAGATGGCACGCCCGGCCAGTGCCTGCAGGCGGCGAACCGTGGCCTCGTCCTGCGCGAGATCGGCCGCCTCCAGATAAGCTTCGGCAGCCTGCTCGGACAGGCGCACCATCTCGCCCAATGCGGCTGAATGTTCGGCAGGAGCGGCCTCCACGGCCATGATGCCTTCAGCTCCGGCCAGAGAACTTGCATCCTGTGCCATCTCAAGCGCCTCTTCGGCCAAGCGTTTGATTTCCGTGGAAGCCTTTCGCTGCTGCCTGGCAAGGGCCGGAAGAAACCTGGCCAGGAGCCGCTCAGCCTCTACCGCCTTCGATGCCAGACGTTGCGGCGCAGGGGTACCCGTGCTGCCGCGGCCTTCCGCATGAAAAGCGCGGCGCCGCTCACGACGCCGCAATGCGGTGCGCTGCAACCCTTCCCGCGCCATATGCTCGGCCGCCGCTTGAACGGCAGGCTCATCCGTGTGGGCGGCGACATAGCTCCAGAACGCGAAGAATCGTTCCTCATCGCGCACGGCCATCGAGAAGACACTATATGGGGAAACGAGTCTCGATGAGGCAGCGTTGCGCGCTTCCTCATCATCGAAGGCTTCAGATGGATTCCACCGTAGATTCGACGAATCGGGCACCGCGCCGATGAGATCGGAGGACCATCTCCGAACATGCTCCGCGTGATTGCGCTTCTCTGCGGCAAGATTCTGGAACAGCTCAGCCAGTTTTTTCCGCGCGGTCGCTGCCATGTGATCCGCTAAATCAGTGTAACGGCGTTCCATATTTTGATCAATTGCCTCTGCGATTGCGAGAAGCTCCGCGAGCGAACGTACAGCTGCGGGAGGTTCACTCTTCAGAAGGAGCATGTCTGTTTCTTTCTTCTAGAATTCGGCAAATAATGAGAATTCCTAAAGGTTGAACGCAATTCTAGACCGTGTCATCCACTGGCTTATCTTGTTGACAGTTTGCGCTGGAGCAAAGAGGCGGCTTTCCGTAGCTGCTATAAACACCAGGGTGGAGAACGCGGGTGATCGGCTTGTCGCGTGGAACTTGGTGTTCTTTCCTTGATCGGGAGGCTGAGTGGCATCACGCCATTCGGCGCTTTTTCGTGGTTCTGTGCCTGTTGCTGGCGGCATGGCCTGCTCCTGCCAGCGCTGCGCGCCTAGCCGATTTCCTGCCCGATCTCGAAGCCGCCAGCATCTTTCCTGGCGCCGACCGGCTCGGCACCCCGCAAGGCGAGCCGCCGCTCGTGCCCGCTTACGCGGGAAACAGGTTGCTCGGCTATGTCTGGTTGAACACCGACGTCACCGACGCGACGGGCTATTCCGGCAAACCGATCCACATTCTGGTTGCGGCCGACACGCAGGGCGTGATCCGGGGCATTCGCCTAGTCGATCACAAGGAACCGATTGTGCTGATCGGCATTCCAGAGCAGCGGATTCTCGCCGCCCTGAACCACCTGATCGGGATGGAAACAGGCCCCATCGCCCGGGCGGAAACGCGCCCGCCGCAAACCGACATCGTCAGCGGCGCGACCGTGACCGTCCTGGTGATGGCCGACAGCGTTGTTCGCTCCGCGATCCGCCTGCATCGCGCGGGCCGGTTTGGTGCCGCATCGGCCGGCGGCGCGGCGGCCCCGGCTCAAGCGCCTGCGGCATTGCCGCCGGCCACGCTGATCCCGGGGCCAGGCGAGGTGCGTGACTGGGAAAGCCTGCTGGGCGATGGCTCTGTTCGCCGGCTGCATCTCTCGGTCGGCGATGTGAACGAGGCTTTTACCCGCCACGACAATCCCGCAGCGGCGGAGAACCCTGAGCCGGGCGCGCCGGACGAAACGTTTATCGATCTTTACGCGGCCCTGGTCACCACTCCCACGATCGGTCGCAGCCTGCTGGGCGACGCCGGCCACGAGCAATTGCTGAGAAGGCTGCGCCCCGGCCAGCACGCCATCCTGGTGGCCGGGGAAGGCATCTACTCCTTCAAAGGCTCCGGCTATGTGCGGGGCGGCATCTTCGATCGCATCGAGCTGTTGCAGGACGGGCGCAGCTTTCGCTTCCGGGACCGTGACCACCAGCGCCTGGGGGACATCGCCGCGGCAGGCGCTCCGTCCCTGCCCGAGATCGCGCTGTTCACCCTGCCGGAAAACTTCAGCCTCGACCCCACCGAGCTCTGGGAATTGCAGCTCCTGGTGCAGCGCGCGATTGGCGTACGGGACAAGGCATTTCTGAGCTTCGAGCTGGGATACCGCCTGCCCGAGCAATATATCAGCCGCCCGCCGGCGCCCGCGGCGGCGCCATTGCCCCCTGCTGCTGCGACGGCGGCGCCGGCCGCCGAGGAAGCACCGCATGATCCGCTGGAGGAGCCGCTTTGGCAGCGGATCTGGCGCGCCAAGACCCTAGATATCGGCATCACCGCGGTAGCATTGATGATCCTGACGGGGATTTTTTTCTTCCAGGACCAACTGGTGCGTCGGCCGCTCTTGTTCCGGTGGGTGAGGCTGGGTTTCCTGTCATGGACGCTTGTATGGCTGGGTTGGTACGCGAATGCGCAGCTATCGGTTGTCAATGTGCTGACATTCAGCAGCTCCCTGCTGACCGGCTTTAGCTGGAACTACTTTCTCACCTCGCCGCTGATTTTCATCCTGTGGTGCGGCGTGGCCGCGGCGCTGATCTTCTGGGGGCGGGGCGTTTTCTGCGGATGGCTCTGCCCTTTCGGCGCGTTGCAGGAATTGCTGTCGGCCGCGGCGCAGAAGCTAAAGGTACCGCAGATCGTCATGCCCTGGGGGCTGCATGAACGGCTGTGGCCGGTCAAATATGTCATCTTCCTGGGGCTGTTCGGCCTCTCGCTGTATTCCGTCACGCTGGCGGAACAGGCGGCCGAGGTGGAGCCTTTCAAGACCGCCATCATCCTGAAGTTCGTACGCGACTGGCCGTTCGCCCTCTATGCTGTCGGGTTGCTGGCCGCCGGATTGTTCATCGAGCGCTTCTTCTGCCGTTATCTCTGCCCGCTCGGTGCCGCGCTTGCCATTCCGGGTCGCCTGCGCACCTTCGAGTGGCTGAAGCGGTGGCCCGAATGCGGTAGCCCCTGCCAGCGCTGCGCCCGCGAATGTCCGGTGCAGAGCATCCATCCCGAGGGCAACATCAACCCGAACGAGTGCATCTACTGCATGCACTGCCAGGAACTCTACCGCGCCGAAGACCGCTGCCCGCACAACATCCAGAAGCGGCTGAAGCGTGAGAAGCAGATCGCGCTGAGCGCGGTACCCTTACCCAGCGCAGGCAAGGGGCCGAAGACTAGCATCACCCGGACAGAGAAAGGTGTGGCGGGAAAGCCCGCCACTTCCAGTCCATGACGAAGGATAAGCACATGTCGGGCGACACGGAAGACAAGGGCATCAACCGGCGCAAGCTGCTTGGCACCACCGCGGCCGTCGGCGTGGCGGGCGCGGCCGTGGGCGCCGGCGTCTCGCAACTGGTTGTTCCGGCAGAGGCGCAGACCCGGCAGCAGCCAGGGCAACAGGCGCGTCCGGGGCAGCAGAGCTACGAGGTGAAGCCCGGGGAGCTCGACGAGTACTATACCTTCTTCTCTTCAGGTCAGTCCGGGGAGCTTCGGATCTACGGCCTGCCCTCGATGCGCGAGCTGATCCGCGTCCCCGTGTTCAACCGCGACAGCGCTACGGGGTGGGGCCAGACCAACGAGAGCCTGAAGGTGCTGACCGAGGGGCTGACCGAGGATTCGAAAGAGTATCTTCGCCGCATCGGCAAGGTGACCTACGACAGCGGTGATCTTCACCACCCGCACCTTTCCTTCACGGACGGGACCTATGACGGGCGCTACCTTTTCGCCAACGACAAGCTGAACACGCGGGTCTGCCGCATCCGCCTCGACGTGATGCGCTGTGACAAGATCATCCAACTCCCGAACCAGCACACGGTGCATGGGCTGCGAGTGCAGAAATACCCGCGCACCGGATATGTCTTCTGCAATGGCGAGGACCGGGTTCCCGTCCCGAATGATGGACGCGACCTCGACAAGCCGGAAAATTACCGCTCCATCTTCACCGCGGTGGATGGCGACACCATGAAGGTCGCCTGGCAGATCATCGTGGATGGCAACCTCGACAACGTGGATGCCGACTACCAGGGCAAATACGCCTTCGCCACCTGCTACAACTCGGAAGGCGGCGTGACGCTGGCCGACATGATGGCAGCGGAGCAGGACTGGGTCGTCATCTTCAACCTGAAGCGCATCGAGGAGGCGGTGAAGCGCGGCGACTACAAGGAGATCGGCGGTGTCCCGGTGTTGGAGGGCGGCAAGGGCTCGCCCTTCACGCGCTACGTGCCGGTGCCCAACAGCCCGCACGGCATCAACACGGCGCCGGACGGCATCCATGTGGTGGCGAATGGCAAGCTTTCGCCCACTGCCACGGTTTTCGACGTCCGCAAGTTCGACGACCTGTTCGAGGACAAGATTCAGCCGCGTGAAACGGTGGTGGCGGAGCCGGAACTGGGCCTCGGCCCGCTGCACACCGCCTTCGACAACAAGGGCAATGCCTATACCACGCTGTTCATCGACAGCCAGGTCTGTAAGTGGAACATCGAGGCGGCGAAGCGCGCCTTCCGTGGCGAGAAGGCCAACTATCTGATCCAGAAGCTGGATGTCCACTACCAGCCCGGCCACAACCACACTTCCATGGGGCAGACCAAGGAGGCGGATGGCAAGTGGCTCATCAGCCTGAACAAATTCTCCAAGGACCGCTTCCTGAATGTGGGGCCTCTGAAGCCGGAGAACGACCAGCTCATTGACATCTCCGGCGACCGCATGCGCCTTGTGCATGACGGCCCGAGCTATGCCGAGCCGCACGACGCCACCATCGTCCACCGTTCCAAGATCAACCCGGTCCACCGCTTCAGCCGCGACGATCCCTTTTTCGCGGATGCGGTGCGGCAGGCCCAGGCGGATGGCGTGGACCTGACGGCCGACAGCAAGGTGGTTCGTGACGGCGAGAAGGTCCGGGTCTACATGACCTCGATGGCGCCGCAATTCGGGCTCGAGGAGTTCCGCGTCCGACAGGGCGAGGAAGTCACGGTCTATGTCACCAACATCGACGACGTCGAGGACCTGACTCACGGCTTCGCCATCATCAACTACGGCATCAGCATGGAAGTCCCGCCGCAGGCCACGGCCTCTGTGACCTTCCGGGCGGAGCGGCCGGGCGTCTACTGGTATTTCTGCACCTGGTTCTGCCACGCCATGCACATGGAGATGAAGGGTCGCATGCTGGTGGAGGCGCAGAGCACGTAATGCTGCGCGCCGGTCTCCTTCCGGCCCTCTTTGTCGCGGCGGTTCTGCCCGCCGCGGCGCGTCCTCTCGCGCCAGGAGAAGATGTGCAGGCGGCGGTGGAGACTGCGGCCGTGGGCGAGGTGCTGGAGCTGCTGCCCGGCCTTCATCACGGCCCGGTGCTGCTCGACCGTCCCGTCACGCTGGCGGGGCGGGAAGGCGCGGTGCTGGAAGGGCCAGGACAGGGCAGCATCGTCACTGTCACGGCCGAGGGCGCCGCCGTGCGCGGCCTGCTGCTGCGCGGCTCCGGCTCCGATGTTCCAGGCATGGACAGCGCTGTGCTGCTGCGCCAATCCGCGAAGCGAGCCGTGGTCGAAGGCAACCGGATGGAAGGCAATCTTTTCGGCGTCTATGTCCACGGCGCGGAAGGAGCAGTGGTGCGTGGCAACACCATCCTCGGGCGCGCGGGCGGGCGGATGGCAGAGCATGGCGATGGCGTCGCGGTCTGGAACGCGCCCGGCGCGCGGATCGAGAGCAACGACATCCGCTTCGGGCGCGACGGCATCTTCGTCAAGACCAGCAAGCAGAACATCTTCACCGGAAACCGTCTCCGCGATCTGCGCTTTGGTGTCCACTACATGTACACCAACAACAGCGAGGTTAGTGGCAACATCTCCAGCGGCAATCATGTCGGCTACGCCATCATGTTCTCGCAGCGCCTGTCGGTGCGCGATAACATCTCGGAAGGAGACCGCGACCATGGGCTGCTGTTCAACTATGCCAATGGGTCGACCATCACGAACAATTGGGTGATCGGCCAGACCGCTGCCACGGATCGCCGCGCGGAAGACCAGGTGGACCGGGAGCATGCCGTGCCCGTCGGCGACGAGGTCAGCGGTGTGGCACCGACGAAATGCGTCTTCATCTACAATGCCAACCGCAACCACTTCACCGGCAACCGCTTCGAAGGCTGCGGCATCGGCGTCCATTTCACGGCCGGCTCGGAGGGCAACGAGATCACAGGAAACGCTTTCATCGGCAACCGCACCCAGGTGAGATATGTCGGTACGCGGCACCTGGACTGGTCACGGGCGGGGCGGGGCAATTACTGGTCCGACAACGCGGCCTTCGATCTGGACCGCGATGGCATCGCCGATGCCGCGTATCGCCCGAACGATCTGGTGGACCGCGTGCTGTGGGTGGCGCCGAGCGCCAAAATTCTGCTGAACAGCCCGGCCGTCCAGGTGCTGCGCTGGGCGCAGTCCCAGTTCCCCGCCATCCTGCCGGGCGGGGTGGTGGATAGCCGTCCCCTGGTCACGCCGCCCCCGCTGCCCGAAGCGGCGCCAGGATGGCCGCGATGAAGGCCGATCTGCCGTTGATCGGGCTGGAAGGCGTGGCCAAGCGTTACGGCGCGGTGGAGGCGGTGCGCGATGTCTCCTTCTCCCTGCCAGCCGGCGCCCGCGTCGCGCTGGTGGGCCATAACGGCGCCGGCAAGACCACGCTGATGAAGCTGATGCTGGGGCTGATCCGCCCCAGCGCCGGCCGACTGCATGTGCTGGGCCAGGACCCCGCCGAGGGCGCGGCCGAGACGCGCCGCCGCCTCGGCTGGCTGCCTGAGAATGTCACCTTCAACCCCGCGCTGACGGGGCGCGAGCTGCTGTGTTTCTTTGCCCGGCTGAAGGGCGAGCCGGTCAGCGGCGCGGATGCGCTGCTGGAGCGCGTGGGGCTCGGCGCCGCCTCGCGCCGGCGCGTCGGCGGCTATTCCAAGGGCATGCGCCAGCGCCTCGGCTTGGCCCAGGCGCTGCTCGGCAGCCCCCGCGCGCTGCTGCTGGACGAGCCGACCACGGGCCTCGACCCGGAAGTGCGCCAGGGCCTTTACAGCATGTTGTCGGATCTGGCGGAGGGCGGCACCACGGTGCTCCTGTCCTCCCACGCGCTGGAGGAGCTGGAGGGGCAGGTGGAGCGCGTCGTCATCCTGGACCATGGCAGCGTGGTGGCGGATGGTACCGTGGCGGAGCTGCGCCGGCTGGCGCGCCTGCCGATCCGCCTGCGGCTGACCCTCGCGGGCGAGGAAGCGCCGGAATGGTTCGGCCCCGCCGGGGCCGTGCGGCAGCCCGGCCCCGGCTTTTTCGAAGTTTCCTGCACGCCGGAGGCGAAGATGGAACTGCTGCGCCAGGCCACCGGGGACCGGCGCATCGCCGACCTCGACCTGCTGCCGCCGACGCTGGACGAATTGTACAGCCATTTCCTCCGTCTCCGGCAGGAGGCCGCGCGATGAGGGGCGTGCTTCTGGTCGCCGGCAAGGAGATCCGTGAGGGGATGCGGAACCGCTGGGTGCTGGCCGCGACGCTGCTTCTGGCGGCGCTGGCGCTCACCCTGACCTTTCTCGGCGCGGCGCCGGCGGGGCGGGTCGGCGCCAGCGCGCTGGACGTGGTGGTGGTCAGCCTTTCCAGCCTTTCGGTCTTTCTGCTGCCGCTGATCGCCCTGCTGATCTCACATGACGCCATCGTGGGGGAGATGGAGCGCGGCACCATGCTGCTGCTGTTGAGCTACCCACTGGCGCGCTGGCAGGTGGTGCTGGGCAAGTTCCTGGGCCATCTCGCCATCCTCGCCGTCGCGACCATCCTGGGCTACGGCGCCGCCGCCCTCGCCCTGGCCCTGACGGGGCCGGCGATCGCGCCGGCAAGCTGGCAGGCCTTCGCGCTGATGATCGGCTCATCGGTCCTGCTGGGCGCGGCCTTCGTCGCGCTCGGCTACCTGGTCAGCGCCCTGGTGCGGGACCGCGGCACCGCCGCCGGCATCGCGGTCGGGCTCTGGCTCCTGATGGTGCTGATCTGGGATATGGCGCTGCTCGGCCTCCTCGTCGCGGACCAGGGCGAGAGCGTCACCGCCGGGATGCTGGACCTGCTGCTGCTGCTGAACCCGACAGATGCTTATCGCCTGTTCAATCTCGCCGGCCTGGCCGATGTCAGGATGCTGTCCGGCATGGCGGCGCTGGCCGGAAACAGCGCGCTCTCGGCCCCCGTTCTGCTCGCAGCCCTCGTCGGCTGGGCGCTAGTCCCGCTGCTCGCCGCCGCCGCCGTTTTCGCCAGGAGGGAACTATGACTCTAGCCTCCACAGTGCTCCGCCAAGGCTCCTTGCCGGCGGCACCGGTCCCCGCGCGGCACCGTGCTTCGGCCCTTGCCCGCGGGAAAGCCCTGCTGTCCGCCCTGGCGCTTGCGGGCTGCCTCGCCCTGGCCAACTGCGATGACCAGGAAAGCGCCGCCGCGCCGCCGCCGCCCGTCGCGCTCACGCAGGAGGCCATGGGCCATTACTGCGGCATGGCGCTGGTGGAGCATCCGGGCCCCAAGGGCCAGATCCTGTTGCGGGGCGATGAGCGCCCGGTCTGGTTCTCCTCCGCGCGGGACACGATCGCCTTCACCCTACTGGGCGAGGAGGCCAAGAGCATCCGAGCCATCTATGTCTCGGACATGGGCAAGGCGGAAAGCTGGGAGCAGCCGGGTGCCGCCAACTGGGTGGAAGCCCGGGGCGCCTTCTTTGTCCTCGGCAGCAACCGCCGGGGCGGCATGGGCGCGGAGGAGGCGGTGCCCTTCTCGGACCGCGCGGCGGCCGAGCGCTTCGCGACCGAGCATGGCGGCGCGGTGCGAAGCTTCGCGGAAGTGCCGCCCGACTGGGTTCTGGGCGATGGCGCCGCCCCCCAGGCGGGGCCGGAAGCCGGGCCCGCTCCTTCTGGCGGTGCTGAACACCGCCACACGCATTGAGGATTGGCCCCATGCAGCCTGCTGCCTCTCGCCGCCGGGTCCTTGGCATTTTCGCCGCAGCGGCCGGTTTCGGCCTGCCGGGAATCGGCGCCACGCGCGCCGAAGCTCCCCTCCTCACCTGGACGGGCCCTGTTCTCGGCGCCACAGGTTCAATCATGCTGCATCACCCGGACCGCATCGCGGCTGAGCGGCTGGTGGCCCGATGCGTCGCCGAGATCCGGCGGCTGGAAGCGCTGTTCAACCTTTGGCAGGCGGAAAGCCAGCTTTCGGCCCTAAACCGGCGCGGTATGCTGGTGGCGCCGGCGCCCGAGATGGTGGATCTGCTGACCACGGCGAAGCAGGTCGCGGCATGGAGCGACGGGGTCTTCGACCCCACCGTCCAACCCCTCTGGCTGCTTTACCGCGACCACTTCGCGGCTGAGGGCGCGGACCCCCAAGGACCCTCCCCGCACGCGCTTGCGGAGGCGCTATCACTTGTGGATCACCGGCGGCTAGTGGTGTCGCCGGATCGCATCCTGCTGACCCGGCGTGGCATGGCGGTCACGCTGAACGGCATTGCCCAGGGTTATCTGACGGACCGCATTGTGGACCTGCTGCGTGGAGGCGGGGTGGCCCAGACATTGGTGGATATGGGAGAGGCAAGGGGAGTGGGGCGCCATCCCTCAGGCCGACCCTGGCGGGCGTCGCTGGAGAACCCGGCGGCGTCGGATCACCCTTGGGCGGAACTGGACCTGACGGACCGTGCGCTAGCCACTTCTGCCGATAGCGGCTTCGTCTTTGACGGCGCCGGCCGTTTTACCCATCTGCTGGATCCGTGCAGCGGCCAGAGCCCGCGCCGATACCGTACGGTTTCGGTTCTGGCACCGGAGGCCACTATGGCCGACGCCTTTTCCACGGCCTTCGCTCTGATGCCTGAACCCGCCATTGCGGCAGCGCTGTGTGGCAGGCCGGATGTGGAGGCGCATCTTTTGCGCCCCGACGGCTCTACGGCGCTGCTGCACGGCACATAACGGCCTCACCGGCGGCGAACGACCGTCACGGCGGTCAAAATCGTCGCCATGGTCCAGAGCACTGCGGCAGTAGCCCAGCCCGATCCAGCTGGACCAAGGGCTCGCACTAGCGCAGCCAAGCCTATGAGGATGGCGATCCCTATTGCGCTGCGAACAGGCATCGGCCGGACTTCCCGCTGCGCACTGACCCGTAGGATCATCACCAGAGTAGTGCCACCGATGCCGCCGATCGTTGCCAGATGCAGGGCTGCGGTCTCTGGCCATTGCAAGAACCCACCAGCCGCGGCAGCCCAGGCGAGAAGTCCGACACACAGCCAAGCCTGCCCCGCTGCGAGCGCAAGCACATCCCCGGCGCTTTGTTGCAATCCCGGTGCCCAAAGCACTAACCGAACGCCAATCAACACTGCACCTATTGCCAATAGGGCGGGGCCGATTGGCCGTTCTACAGCAATAGCCTCCGTCGCGAAGCCTGCAGCTAAACAAACAAGTAGCGCCTGGTCTAATGCCGGGCGTGGCGCGATGCGCGGCTTGCCTGCGCGTTGCGCTGCCCCAGACGCTGCGGCACCGACCAAACGGCCACCCATAGCGGCAATGAGCATGATGACGAGACCAAGACCAAACCAGTTCCCGATATCGGCGCCGTGCTGCAACAGTCCTAGCTCGCCGCATTGGAACGTCGCATCCGCAATGAGGAAGCCGCTAAGCAGGATCGGAAATACCAAGCTGCCCCACCGCTTAGCTGCACGGAGAAAGGCAAATGCAGCAGGCAGCACGATAGCCGCTGTCGCCAGAAGTGAAAGGAAAGCCCGCACTAGATCCGGCACTGCGGGCACCACATAGGTCAAGCGCGACGCACACCAAGCCAGGGTGATCGCCGCCAGTGCCGGACCAGAAAGACGCGTCAGCAGGAATCCTGCGATGACCGCCAAGGCGTGGCCGAAAACCATTTCATGCGCGTGCCACAATGGGCCGCCGCTAGCCGGCCAAGCTGCGAGACCCCAGGTGAGAATCCCGAGTCCTCCTTGGGCTAAGGCAAGACCAAACAGAACGCGATGAGTTGAGGAAGACAATCTGGTTCCATCCAAGGCTAGGTATTGTTTGAAATGGACGCAGCGGTAGCTCAGGGCAATCCTTGAGCTACTTCGGCGGCACCAACCCGCGCATCGGAGTCTGATTGGCCGTCGTCTCGCGCCGCCGCGTCCTTCCCTGCGCAACCCAGTTAGCCGGACACCGCTGCACGCTTCAGGATGTCCCGCTCCTGGCGGAGGATCTCGTTCTCCCGCCGCAGCCGCTTCAGCTCGGCCGCGACCTCTTCCTGCCCAGGCCGTCCGGGCTCATCGAGCAGCCGATCCCAGCTCCGGCTGATCCACCGGACCAGCGTCGACAAACCAATCCCGAGATCCTCGGCGATCTCACGCTGGCTCCTCCCGCTCGTTCGGACCAGCCGGACCGCCTCGTCCTCAAATTCCTTCGTGAACCGTCTCTGCTGCGTCATGGAGTTCCTCTTGCCTCATCAGGAACCTGACCTGCCCCCTTAAAAGTGTACCGCCGCTGATGTGAGATTAGCGGGACGCGGAGGGGAGGAGGTTGAGATGGCGAGGAAGCAGCACAAACCGGA
>NZ_JBHSCH010000085.1:0-16804 GCF_042651065.1 Teichococcus aestuarii | reverse complement strand
GCAGGCGGGGGGAGCCGCGCGCCGCCGCCGCCGCCGCGCGGGCTGGGCGACAGGCTCGCCGTGATGTGGGCCGGCTGGCGCGGGCGGGCCTAGCCTGCCTCGCGCCCCCGCACCACCGTGCGGATGGCGAAGGCCGACTGGATGCGCGCCACCCCCGGCATGCGGGAGAGCTGCTCCTTGTGGATGCGCTCGTAATCGGCCGCGTCGCGCGCCTCGACGCGGAGCTGGTAGTCGGCCGAGCCGGTCATCAGGTAGCACTCGCACACTTCGGGGCATTGCCGCACGGCGGCCTCGAAGCGGTTGAAGCCGTCCTCCGTCTGCCGCTCCAGCGTGATCTGCACGATCACCACCGTGCGCCCCTGCGGCGCCGGCTCCTCGATGAGGGCGGTATAGCCGCGGATGGTCCCCCCCGCCTCCAGCATCCGCACCCGCCGCAGGCAGGCGGAGGGCGAGAGGCCGATGGCGGCGGCCAGCGCCGCGTTGCTCATCCGCCCGTCCGCGCGCAGCAGGCGCAGGATCTTGCGGTCCAGCGAGTCGAGGACGGTCTCCGGCATATTCTTTCAGGGATTCGCAGGAAATTCGAATGGTTCGGCGCGAATTCGCATGATGTTGCGCGGATCGCAAGCACCTGCCGCCGGTTCGCGCCTACGATACGCTTTCGTCACCAGCCCGTGAGGCTGTGGCGCGGCGGAGCGGAAGCACAATGAAGGTCCTCATTCTCGGTGCCGGCGTGGTCGGCGTCACCTCGGCCTACTACCTCGCCCGGGCAGGGCATGAGGTGGAGGTGGTGGACCGCCAGCAGGGCGCCGGGCTGGAGACCAGCTTCGCCAATGCCGGTCAGGTCTCCTTCGGCTATTCCTCGCCCTGGGCCGGGCCGGGCGTGCCGCTGAAGGCCGTGAAGTGGATGACGCAGAAGCACAGCCCGCTGGTGGTGCGCCCGCGGATGGACCCGGCGCAATGGTCCTGGCTGTGGCAGATGCTGCGCAACTGCACCGAGAAGGCCTACCAGATCAACAAGTCCCGCATGGTGCGGGTGGCCGACTACAGCCGCATGGCGCTGGCCGATCTGCGCGCCGAGACGGGCATCGAATACGACCACCGCGAGCGCGGCACGCTGCAATTGTTCCGCACGCAGCAGCAGCTCGACCATGTGGGCGACGATCTGCGCGTGCTGCGGCAGTACGACGTGCCCTTCGAGGTGCTGGACGCGGCCGGCTGCGTGGCGGCCGAGCCGGCACTGGCGCGGGTGCAGCACAAATTCGTGGGCGGGCTGCGCCTGCCGCAGGACGAGACGGGCGACGCGCATCTCTTCACCCAGCGCCTCGCCGCGCTCTGCGCCGAGATGGGGGTCACCTTCCGCTATGGCGTGGGCATCGAGCGGCTGATGCTGGAGGGCGGCGACATCGGCGGCGTGGTGACGGATGCCGGCGTGCTGACGGCGGACCGCTACCTGCTGGCCCTGGGCAGCTACTCCCCCACCCTGCTGGCGCCGTTGGGGCTGAAGCTGCCGGTCTATCCGGTGAAGGGCTACTCCCTGACCCTGCCGGTGACGGACGCCACCGCTGCCCCCGTCTCCACGGTGATGGACGAGACCTACAAGATCGCCATCACGCGGCTTGGCGACCGCATCCGCGTCGGCGGCACGGCGGAGATCGCCGGCTACGACATGCGACTGCACGATGAGCGGCGCGAGACGCTGCTGCATTCGGTGATGGATCTCTACCCGCAGGGCGGCGACCCGGCGCGTGCCCTGTTCTGGTGCGGCCTGCGCCCGATGACGCCGGACGGCACGCCCGTGATCGGCCCGACGAAGTTCCCGAAGCTCTTCCTGAACACCGGCCATGGCACGCTGGGCTGGACCATGTCCTGCGGCAGCGCGCGTCTGGCGGCCGATCTGGTGACCGGCCAGCGCCCCAACATCGAGCACGAGGACCTGGCCCTCAGCCGCTACGCCGCCTGAGACTCGCAGAAAAAAGAAGGGGTCCAGGGGAATTCCTTCCCCTGGCCTTTTCTACTGCTCGAAGATCCGGTGTTCCACCTTGTCGCCCGGCCGCAGGTTGAGCCGTTCGGCGGTGCCGGCGGCCAGTTCCAGCGTGGCGCGCACCAGCCCGCGGCTGTCGATGGTGGCGAGGCTGAGCGGCACGGTGCGCTCGGCGATGCGGTGGATGCGCCCATCCTCGCGGATGAACACCATGTCGAGCGAGGTGATGGTGTTCTGCATCCACATGCTGCTCTCGCGCGGCACGCCCCAGTCGAACAGCATCCCCTCATCCGGCTTCACCGACGGGCGGAACATCAGCCCGACGCGCTGCTGCTCCGGCGAGACGGCCATCTCGACGCGGAACTCATGGCGCTTGCCGTCGCGGGTGATGATGGCGAGCGGCTCCATGGGCAGGCGGGGCTGCGGCCCGGTCTGGGCCAGGGCCGGGCGGGTGAAGGCGGGGCGGGTGAAGGCGGCGAGCCCGAGCAGGGCCAGCAGGGATCGGCGGCGCATGGCGCTCCTTATGCCACACCGGCCAAGGGTTCCGGCAGCCCCTCCAGCGTGGCGGCGGCGAGGTGGCGGATCTCGCCGCGCACCGGCCCCGGGCGGGGCGCGTCCTGCAGGGTGGTGAACCAGCCCTCGGGCGGGTTGCGGCCGGCGGCGCGGTGGAAGCTGAGCGCCCGCAGCACCGCCTCGGCCCCGGGCGGCAGGCGGGCGGGCGGGTCGCGCCCGTCCAGCACGCCCCACACCCCTGCCCAGCAGCGCGCGACGGACCACGGGTTGTAGCCCCCGCCCCCCAGCACGATGAGGCGCGGCGCCTGCCCCATCACCGCCCGCACCGCCTGCCAATGGGCGTTGTTGGAGAGGCTGAGCTTGGCCAGCGGGTCCTCTTCCAGCGCATCGGCGCCGCATTGCAGCATGATGGCCTGCGGGCGGAGGTGGCGGATCACCGGCATCACCGCATGGTGCAGCAGGTAGGCGAATTCCGTGTCGTTCAGCCCCTGCGGCACGGGGATGTTGCGGGCGTGCCCTCCGGCGCGGTCCTCCAGCAGGCCCGTGTACGGCCAGCGCCCCGCCTCGTGGATGGAGAGGGTGAAGACGCGCGGATCATCATGGAAGGCGTCCTGAACCCCGTCGCCGTGATGCGCGTCGATGTCGAGGTAGAGGATGTTGGTCAGGCCGAGGTCCAGCCAGGCGAGCAGGCCGAGCACCGCGTCGTTCAGGTAGCAGAAGCCGCTGGCACGGTCCGGCCGGCCGTGGTGGGTGCCGCCCCCTGGCACATGCACGGTGCCGCCCTGCGCGGTGAGGCGCGCGGCCAGCATGACACCGCCGGCCCCGGTCGCGGGGCGGCGGAACACCTCGCGATAGACCGGGTTGCCGCGCGCGCCGATGTGGTGGCGCTCGCGCGCTTCGGGCGGCACGTCCTGCGCCGCCTCGGCGGCCACCAGCGCCGCGATGTAGTCCGGGTGGTGGAAGCGGGCGAGCTGCTCCGGCGTGGCGCGCGGGCTGTCGATGTAGCGGGCCGGGTCCAGCCAGCCCAGCGCGCCGATCAGGTCCAGCGCCGTGGAGACGCGGGGGATGGCGAGCGGGTGCTTCGGCCCGTAGGTCGATTTGCGGTAGATCTCGGACCCGATCAGCAGCGGCGCTTCCATCGGCGCAGCATGTGGGGCGGCGCCCCGCTTCGCAAAGGGTCGGCTTGCGCCGCTGTCATCGCAGCGGCATAGAGTTGTCATCCTCCGGGGGGAGTCCGATTCGCGGGCTGAGAGGCAGGGATGGGCCCTGCGACCCCTAGAACCTGATCCGGGTCATGCCGGCGAAGGGATCGGTGATCGCAATGGCGCCCTCGCTTGGCGTGTCCCTGCCTGGAATCCGTCTCGGCGGCCGTGCCGTGCTCGGCCGGCTCACGCTCGATTTCGCCGGTGGCGAGGTCACGGCGCTGCTCGGCCCCTCCGGCGTCGGCAAATCCACCCTGCTGCGGCTGCTGGCCGGGTTGCTGCCGGCGCCCGAGGGCACCCGCATCGCCCCCGCCGATGGCCTGAAGCTGGCTGGCCGCATCGCCTGGATGGGCCAGCAGGACCTGCTGCTGCCCTGGCTGACGCTGGCGGAAAATGTCGGCCTCGGCGCCCGGCTGCGCGGGCAACGCCCCGATGCGGCGCGGGCGCGCGACCTGATCGCGGCGGTGGGGCTGGCGGGGCGCGAGCGCGCCCGCCCGGCCGAGCTTTCGGGCGGCATGCGGCAGCGCGCGGCGCTGGCCCGCACGCTGATGGAGGACCGCCCCTTCGTGCTGATGGACGAGCCCTTCTCGGCGGTGGACGCGCCGACCCGGCACCGCCTGCAATCCATGGCCGCCGAATTGCTCCAGGGACGCACCGTGCTGCTGGTGACGCACGACCCGCTGGAGGCGCTGCGCCTCGCCCACCGCGTGCTGGTGCTGCGCCCCGGCGCGGACGGCGCCGTGCCCGAGGACCACCCGATGCCCCCCTCGCCCCCGCTGCGCGCCGCGCACGACCCGGATGTGCTGGCCGCCCAGGCGGCGCTGCTCGAGCGGCTGGCGGAGGCGGCATGAGGCCGCTCATCGCCGCGATCGGCCTGCTGCTGGCCTGGGAAGGCTATGTGTGGTGGAGCGAGGTGCCCCCCTTCCTGCTGCCGGCGCCGACGCGCGTGGCCGCGGCGCTGGTGGCGCGGTGGGACATCCTGCTCGGCCATGCCGGCACCACCGCCACCGAGATCGTCCTCGGCCTGCTGCTCGGCACGCTGCTCGGCATGGGCACGGCGCTGCTGCTGGCAGCCTGGCGCGGCGCGCGGCGCTGGGTGCTGCCGCTGCTGATCGCCAGCCAAGCCATCCCGGTCTTCGCCATCGCGCCGCTGCTGGTGCTGTGGCTGGGCTATGGGCTGGCCAGCAAGGTGGCCATGGCCACGCTGATCATCTTCTTCCCCGTCGCCACCGCCTTCTATGACGGGCTGCGCCGCACCGAGCCGGGCTGGCTCGACCTCGCCGCCACCATGGGCGCCGGGCGCGCCGCGGTGCTGTGGCGCATCCGCGTGCCGGCGGCGCTGCCCGGCCTGGCCTCCGGCCTGCGCGTGGCCGCGGCCGTGGCGCCCATCGGCGCCGTGGTGGGCGAGTGGGTCGGCGCCTCGGCCGGGCTCGGCTACGTCATGCTGCAGGCCAATGGCCGCAGCCAGACGGACATGATGTTCGCGGCGCTCACCCTCCTGGCCGCCATGGCCATGGCGCTGTGGTTCGCCACCGACCGGCTGCTGCGGGCGCTGCTGCCCTGGCAGCCCGACCAGCTTTCCGAAGAAGCGTGAGGAAACCCATGACCCCGATCTCCCGCCGGGCGCTGCCGGCGCTCGCCGCCCTCGCCCTGCCCGCCGCCACCGCCGGGGCCGCCCAGGCCCAGTCACCGGCCCAGTCCCCGGCCCAGTCCCCGGCGCCCGCCGCCACCCCGGCCAAGCTCACCCTGCTGCTGGACTGGTTCGTCAACCCCGACCACGCGCCGATCATCGTGGCGCAGGAGGGCGGGCACTTCGCCCGCGCCGGGCTGGAGGTGCGGCTGGTGGCGCCGGCCGACCCGAACGACCCGCCCCGGCTGGTGGCGGCCAAGCAGGCCGATCTCGGCGTCTACTACCAGAAGAACCTGCACTTGGCGGTGGACCAGGGCCTGCCGCTGGCGCGCGTCGGCACGCTGGTGGCCACGCCCCTCTCCACCCTCTCCGTGCTGCGCGACGGCCCGGTGAAGCGGCTGGAGGACCTCAAGGGCAAGAAGGTCGGCTTCAGCACCGCCGGCTTCGAGGAAGTGGCGCTCGACACCATCCTCGGCACGGTGGGCCTCTCCTCGCGCGACGTGACGCTGGTCAACGTCAATTTCGGCCTGTCCTCGGCGCTGATGTCCGGGCAGGTGGATGCCATCCTGGGCGGCTTCCGCAATTTCGAGCTGCACCAGATGGAGATCGAGAAGCGCCCCGGCCGCGCCTTCTACCCCGAGCAGCACGGCATGCCGATCTATGACGAGCTGATCTACGTGGCGCACCGCGACCGGGTGAAGGACCCCGCGCTGCGCCGTTTCATGGACGCGCTGGAGGCCGCCACCACCTTCCTCGTCAACAACCCGGAGGAGAGCTGGACCATGTTCATCGCCGGCCAGCGGCGGGAGCTGGACAACGAGCTGAACCGCCGCGCCTTCAAGGACACGCTGAACCGCTTCTCCCTCGCCCCCGCGGCGCTGGACGCCAACCGCTACCAGCGCTTCGCCCGCTTCCTGGAGGGGCGGAAGATGATCCGCGCCGTGCCGCCGCTGGAGCAGTATGCGGTGGAGCTGCCGGTGGCCTGACGGCGTCATTACCGATCTAGGTATATATTCCTTTACTACGGTGCGGCCCTTTTGCTAGGAAAATAAGCCTTAGCGAAAGGGTTCGCCATGCTCTCCGCCGCGCAATTCCAGCAGCTTTTCCCCGAGGCGCCCGAGGCGCACCGCAGCGCCTTCCTCGCCTCCGCCACGGCGCTGTTCCACCAGGCCGGGCTGCACGCCCGGCCGGCGCGCTGCCATTTCTTCCTGGCCCAGCTCGGCCATGAATCGGAGGGGCTGCGCCGGGTGGAGGAGGATTTGTCCTATTCCGCCGCGCGGCTGATGCAGGTGTGGCCGGCGCGCTTCCCCACCCTGGCGGCCGCCACGCCCTGCGCGCGGAACCCCGAGGCGCTGGCCGAGCGCGTCTATGGCGGCCGCATGGGCAATGACCGGCAGGGCGATGGCTACCGCTACCGCGGGCGCGGCTATCTCCAGCTCACCGGGCGGGATGCGTACCGCGCCGTGGGCGCCCTTGCCGGCCTGCCGCTGGAGGCACAGCCCGAGCTGGCCGCCACGCCGCAGCACGCCCTGGCGGTGGCCTGCGGCGTCTGGGTCTGGAAGGCGCTGAACCCCTATTGCGACGCGGGGGACTTCACCGGCCTCAGCCGGCGCATCAATGGCGGGCTGGTGGGGTTGCAGGACCGCTTCGCCTGGCTGGCGCGCGCCCAGGCCTGCCTGCCCTGGCCGGGGCTGGAGCAGGTGCGCGCCGTGCAGCGCCTGCTCCGCGCGCGCGGCCTGTATGACGGCTCGATCGACGGCATCCTCGGCCGCCGCAGCCTGGCCGGGCTGGCGGTGCTGCGCGCCGAGGCCGGGCTGCCGCCGGGCGGGCTGGATGGCGCGGTGCTGGCCCTGCTGCCGGCCGGGGATGGCGCCGCGCCGGCACGCGCCGCCTGAGCGGCCCCACACTCTCAAGTTGACTTTAGCCCGGCCGCCATGCGCTGATTTCGCCCGACAGGGAGGAAGAAACAGGCGTGGCCGACCGGGCGAAGCTCTGGTCCGTCTCCGCGCTGGCGCGCGAGTTCGGGCTCACCGCGCAGGCGCTGCGCTTCTACGAGGCGCGCGGCCTGCTGCACCCCCGCCGGCAGGACGGGGCGCGGGTCTATGACTACCGCGACCATGCCCGGCTGCGGCTGATCCAGAAGTTCCGCCACCTTGGCTTCTCCCTGGAGCAGATCGGCGAGTACCTGGCGCAGTACCGCGCCGGTCGGCCGAATGCCGCGCAGTTCCGCCTGGGCCTCGCCCGCATCGAGGCGCGGCTGGCCGATTTGCGGCAGATGCGCCGCGAGCTGGACGAGACCATCACCGAGCTGGAAGCGATGCGGGAGGATGCGCAGGCGCGCCTCCGCTGCGCCTGCCACGACGCTGCCTGAGGGAGACCGCCACGCATGCCCGCCTACCACCCGCCCACCGAGGAGATGCTGGCGCTGCTGGAGGAGGTGCTGCAGGCCGGCCCCGCCCTGGCCGCGCTCCCCCCCCTTTCACCGGATGGCGCCGAGGGCGACCCCCTGCCCCTGTTGCGCGACGTGCTCGAGGAGGCGGGGCGCTTCGCCGCCGGAGCGCTGGCCCCGCTCAACCGGAGCGGCGACGAGGAGGGCTGCCGGCTGGAGAACGGCGTGGTGCGCGTGCCGCAGGGCTTCACGGAGGCCTATGCCGCCTTTGTCGCGGGCGGCTGGGGCGGGCTGTCCCAGGCGCCGGAATGGGGCGGCCAGGGACTGCCGCGCGCCGCGCAGATCCTGCTCGACGAGATGATGGCCTCCGCAAACTTCTCTTTCGGCCTCTTCCCCGGCCTGACGCGCGGCGCGGTGGAGGCGATCGAGCGCCACGCCTCGGAGGACCTCAAGGCGCGCTACCTGCCGAAGCTGGTCTCGGGCGAATGGTGCGGCGCCATGGCGCTGACCGAGCCGCAGGCGGGCACCGATCTCGGCCTGCTGCGCACCCGCGCCGAGCCGCAGCCCGATGGATCGCTGCGCGTCACCGGCGGCAAGATCTTCATCACCGCCGGGGACCACGAGATGGCGGAGAACATCGTCCATCTCGTGCTGGCGCGGCTGCCGGATGCGCCGCCCGGCGTGCGCGGCATCAGCCTGGTGCTGGTGCCGAAATACCTGCCCGACGCGGAAGGCCGGCCCGGCGCGCGCAACGCCATGTCGGTCGGCGCGCTGGAGCGCAAGATGGGCATCCACGCCTCGCCGACCTGCGTCATGAACTATGACGGCGCAACGGGCTGGCTGGTCGGCGCGCCGCACCGGGGGCTGGCGGCGATGTTCACCATGATGAACGCCGAGCGCCTCTTCGTCGGCATCCAGGGGCTGGGCATCGCCGAGGCCGCCTATCAGGGCGCGGTGGCCTATGCGCGGGAGCGCCGCCAGGGCCGCGCCGCCGGCGAGAAGGGCGAGGCGGCGCAGCCGATCCTGGTCCACCCCGACGTGAAGCGGATGCTGCTCACCATCCGCGCCTTCACCGGCGCCGGGCGCGCGCTGGCGCTGTGGGTGGCGCTGCGGATGGAGGAGGCCGCCCGCCACCCGGACCCCGCCGCGCGCGCCGAGGCGGAGGGGCATGTCGCGCTGCTCACCCCTGTCATCAAGGCGGCCTTCACCGATCTCGGCTTCGAGGCGGCGGTGCTCGGGCAGCAGGTGCTGGGCGGGCATGGCTATGTGCGCGAATGGGGCATGGAACAGCTCGTGCGCGATGCCCGCATCGCGCAGATCTACGAGGGCACCAACGGCGTGCAGGCCATGGACCTCGCGGGCCGCAAGCTCTCGGTGGAGGACGGCGCGCTGCCCGCCCGCTTCTTCGCGCTGGTGCGGGCCGAGATCGAGGCCGCTGGCGGCACCCCCGGCGCCGAGGCCTACACCGCGCCGCTGGCCGCCGCGCTGAAGCGGCTGGAGGCCGCCACGGCCCGCCTCACCCGCCGCGCCGCCGCCAACCCGGCCGAGACCGGCGCCGCGGCTTCCGACTATCTGCGGCTCTTCGCGCTGGTCGCGCTGGGCTGGATGTGGGCGCGCATGGCGCTGGCCGCGCTGCGGGCCGGGGGGGCCGCCACGCCGCGCCAGCGCGCCTGGCGGGATGTGGCGGGCTTCTTCATGGCCCGCCTCCTGCCGCAGAGCGTGGCGCTCGACATCGCTTTGGCCGAGGGCGCCGCGCCGCTGCTCGCCCTGCCCGAGGAGGCCTACTGACCGCGCCGACCGCCTCCGCCGCCACTGCCCGACAATCAAGAAAATCCCAGGGAGGAAACACGATGCGAGGGCTGATGATGGACGTGCCGCTGCTGGTACCATCCCTGCTGCGCCACGCCGCGGAGTTCCACGCCGACACCGAGATCGTCTCGCGCACCGTCGAGGGATCCATCCACCGCACCACCTATGCGGAAACCCAGGCCCGGGTGCAGCGCCTGGCCAACGCGCTGGTGGCACTGGGGCTGGGCGCGGGAGACCGCGTCGGCACCCTGGCCTGGAACGGCTACCGGCACCTGGAGATCTACTACGCCACGGCCGGCGCCGGCATGGTCTGCCACACCATCAACCCGCGCCTCTTCCCCGAGCAGATCGCCGGCATCATCGACCATGCGGAGGATTCCATCCTTTGCGCCGACCTCACCTTCCTGCCGCTGCTGCAGGGGCTGGCCGGCCGGCTCGGCACGGTGCGCGCCATCGTGGTGATGACGGACGCCGCCCACATGCCGCCCCAGGCCGAGGGCCTGCCGCCCTTCCTCTGCTACGAGGCGCTGCTGGCCGGCCAGCCGGCCGAATTCGACTGGCCGGCGCTGGACGAGAACGAGGCCTGCGGCCTCTGCTACACCTCCGGCACCACGGGCGCGCCGAAGGGCGTGCTCTACAGCCACCGCGCCACGGTGCTGCATGCCATGGCCTCGGCGATGCCGGATGTCTTCGCCATCGGCGCCGCCTCGGTGGTGATGCCGGTGGTGCCGATGTTCCACGTCAATGCCTGGGGCATCCCCTATGCCGCGCCGATGGTGGGGGCCAAGCTGGTGCTGCCCGGCCCTAAGCTGGACGGCGCCAGCCTGCACGAGCTGATCACCGCCGAGGGCGTCACCTTCTCCGCCGGCGTGCCCACCGTCTGGATGGCGATGCTGGACTGGATGGCGGCGAATGGCCGCGATGCCGGCCCGATGAAGCGCGTGGCGATCGGCGGCTCCGCCTGCCCGGCGGTGATGATCGAGCGCTTCGAGGCGATGGGCGTCTCCGTGCTGCATGCCTGGGGCATGACCGAGACCAGCCCGATCGGCCTCGCCGCCTCGCCCAAGGCGAAGCACCAGGGCGCCACGCCGGCGCAGCGCCTGGCGCTCTCCAGCAAGCAGGGGCGGCCGCTCTACGGCATGGAGTTCCGCGTCGTCGGCGCCGACGGGCAGGATGTGCCACGCGACGGCACGGCCTTTGGCCGCATGCTGGTGCGCGGCCCCTGGGTGGCCGCCGCCTATCACGCGGCGCCCGACAGCCCGGCCCACGCCACCCCCGGCTGGTTCGACACGGGCGACGTGGTGACGATGGATGCCGATGGCTATGTCGCCATCGTCGACCGCACCAAGGACGTCATCAAGTCCGGCGGCGAGTGGATCAGCTCGATCGAGCTGGAGAACATCGCCGTCGCCCACCCCGCCGTGCAGGAGGCCGCCGCCGTGGCGCGGCCCGACCCGAAATGGGGCGAGCGGCCGCTGCTGGTGGTGGTGCTGCGCCCCGGCGCCAGCCTGACGAACGAGGAGATGCGCGCGCATTTCGAGGGGCGCGTGGCGCGCTGGTGCATCCCCGACCAGATCCGCATCGTCGAGGAGCTGCCGCACACGGCGACGGGCAAGCTGCTCAAGTCGCGCATCCGGCAGCTCTACGCGCAGACGGCGGACGTCTGAGGAAGCAGGTCCGGGGGAAGGACTTCCCCCGGACCCCCATCTTTTTCCGGCAATGACAAGAACAACAGGGAGCGTGCGTCAGATGAATATCATCCTTCCACGTCGTCATCTGCTCGCGGGCACGGGTGCCGCGCTGCTGGCCGGGCGCTCCGCCCGCGCCCAGGCGAAGCAGACCATCCGCATCGGCGTGCTGACCGACATGTCCGGCCCCTACCGCGACCCCACCGGGCCGGGCAGCGTCGCCTGCGCCCGCCAGGCGGCCGAGGAATTCATGGCCGCGCATCCGGGCATCAATGTCGAGATCCTCTCGGCCGACCACCAGAACCGCGCCGACACCGGCTCTACCATCGCCCGCCGCTGGTACGACCAGGAGGGGGTGGACATGATCCTGGACGTGCCGACCTCCTCCGTGGCGCTCGCCGTGGCCGGCGTGACGCGGGACAAGGACAAGGTCTTCGTCAACTCGGGCGCCGCCACCACCGACCTGCACGGCGCCCAGTGCAACCCCAACACCGTGCACTGGACCTACGACACCTACATGCTGGCCAAGTCCACCGGCGGCGCGCTGACCCGCGCGGGGGGCGATTCCTGGTACTTCATCACCGCCGACTACACCTTCGGCCACCACCTGCAGCGGGACACCACCCGCTTCGTCGAGGAGGCGGGCGGCAAGGTCCTGGGCGGCGCGCGCTACCCCTTCCCCTCCACCACCGACTTCTCCTCCTACCTGGTGCAGGCGCAGGCCAGCCGGGCCAAGATCATCGGCCTCGCCAATGCGGGGGCGGACACGGTGAACGCGGTGAAGCAGGCGCGCGAATTCGGCCTCACCCGCCGCGCCAAGATGGCCACGCTGCTGATGGCCATCGCCGACGTGCACGGGCTGGGGCTGGAGAACGCCCAGGGGCTACTGCTGACCGAAAGCTTCTACTGGGACCTCAACGACCGCACCCGCGCCTTCGCCAGGCGCGTGACGCCGAAGATGCCGGCCGGACTGCCGATGGGGATGATCCATGCCGGCTGCTACGCCGGCGCGCTGCACTACCTGAAGGCGGTGGCCGATCTCGGGCCGGAGGCGGCACGCCGCTCCGGCCGCGCCGTGGTGGAGCGGATGAAGGCCATGCCCACCGATGACGACGCCTTCGGCGCCGGCAGCATCCGCGCCGATGGCCGCAAGCTGCACCCCTCCTACCTCTTCGAGGTGAAGTCGCCACAGGAGAGCAAGGGCCCGTTCGACTACTACAAGCTGGTGCAGACCACCGCGGCCGAGGAGGCTTTCCGCCCCATGGCCGAGGGCGGCTGCGCGATGACGCGGGCCTGATCGGGGGGCCGCTGGGAGAGCGGCCGGGGCAGCGCTAGAAGGGCGCCGCCCCGGCGGCCTCCCGCCAGCCGGGGGGAGATGCAGGCCATGCCCAACCCTTCGCCCGCCCCGGAACGGCAGCCATGAAGGCCGTCGCCACCAGCCTGGCGCTGCCGCTGCGGCAGATCACCGACCCCGGCTTCCGCGCACCGCTGCTGAAGGGGCTGGGCCTCTCCATCCTCGCCTTCGCCGGGCTCGCCTTCCTGGCGGATTGGGGCGTCGGCGTCCTGGCCGGCGGCGAGGGCTGGCTTGCCACCCTGGCCGGGCTGCTGGGCGGGGCGCTGGTACTGGTCCTGTCCGTGTGGCTGTTCGTGCCGGTGCTGCTGGCGCTGACCAGCCTGTTCCTCGACGACGTGGCGGAGGCGGTGGAGCGCCGCTTCTACCCCGGCCTGCCGGAGGCCCGGGGGGCTTCGCTGGCGGCGCAGGTCTGGGCCGGCCTGCGCATGTCCCTCCGCCTGCTGGCGCTGAGCCTGGTGATCCTGCCGCTCGGGCTGGTGGCGCCGCCCGTGGGGGTGGTGCTGTTCTGGGCGGTGGCCGCCGTCTCGGTCGGGTACGGGCTGTTCGATGGCGTGGCGCAGCGCCGCCTGCCGGTGGCAGAGGCCAACCTGCTGCGCCGCGCGCGCCGCACGGAGGTGCTGGCGCTGGGCGGCGCGCTGGCCGCGCTGGCGGTGGTGCCGGTGGCCAATCTGCTGGTGCCGGTGCTGGGCACCGCCGCCATGACCCACCTGTTCCACCGCCGCGCCGACGGCACTCCGGCCCCGCGCGCCTGAGCCTTCCGCCCGATGCCGGCTGGACGCCCGCATCGGGCCCTTTCTATACTGCCTTCGGTATACAGAATAATAGCAGCCACAAACCTGCGCCGAAGGAGACGCCCCATGCAGTTCCAGACCCTGTTCCAGCCGGCGCTGGAGCGGCCCGTGCAGGTGGCGCTGCTCGGCGCCGGGGAGTTCGGCCTTTCCCTGATCGCCCAGGCGCGGCGGATGCGCGGGCTCGACATCGTCGCGGCCTTCGACCTCGACCCCGCCCGCGTCTCGGCGGCGCTGACCGAGATGGGCGCGCCGCACCGCCGCTGCGCCAGCCTCGCCGAGGCGGAGGCCGCCCGCGCCGCCGGCGCCCTGGCCCTGTGCGAGCGGCTGGACGACCTGCTGCGCCTGCCGCTCGGCATGGTGGTGGAGGCCACGGGCCATGCCGAGGCGGGCGCCGCCCATGCCGAGGCCGCCATCGCCGCCGGCATCGGCGTGGCCATGGTGAGCAAGGAGGCGGAATGCGTGGTGGGACCGGAACTGGCCCGCCAGGCCGCCGCCGCCGGCGTGCCCTACACGCTGGTGGATGGCGACCAGCCGGCGCTGCTGATCGGCCTCGTCTCCTGGGCGCGGCTGCTGGGCCTGCCCATTGTCGCCGCCGGCAAGAGCAGCGAATATGATTTCGTGCTGGACCCGGCGACCGAGATGGTCACCTGGCTGGAGCAGCGCGTGCACGCGCCCGGCATGATGCGCCACTGGGCGCTGGGCCAGGACGCCGCGGCCACCGTGGCGGCGCGCGAGGCGCTGCTTTCCAGCCTGCCGCTGCGCACGGTGCCGGATTCCTGCGAGATGACGCTGGTGGCCAACGCCACCGGCATCCTGCCCGACCGCGACACCTTCCACGCCCCCCTCGCCCGCACCGTCGAGTTGCCGGAGCTGTATGGCCCGCGTGACACGGGGGGTCTGCTCTCCGCCCCCGGCCGGCTCGACGTGTTCAACTGCCTGCGCCGCCCGGACGAGGCGAGTTTCGCCGGCGGTGTCTACGTGGTGGTGGAACTGGCCGATGCGCGCACCGGCGGGCTCTTCGCCGGCAAGGGCATCCCCGTCTCGGCCGACCGGCGGCGGGCGCTGATCTACAATCCGTCCCACCTGCTCGGCGTCGAGGCGCCGACCTCGATCATGGCGGCGGGGGCGATGCGCCATTCCATGGTCGGCCCCGACTACGCCCAGCGCGTGGACCTGCTGGCCCAGGCGACGTGCGACCTGCCGGCGGGGCATGTCCTGGCCATCGAGGGCACGCGCCATGCCGTGCCGGGGCTGGAGCCGCTGCTGCGGCCGACCATGCCCGAGGCGCCGGACGCGCCCCTGCCCTACTACATGGCAGTGGGGCTGCGGCTGCGCCGGGCCGTGGCCGCCGGCGCCGTGCTGACGCGCGACATGGTGGAGCCCCCGGCCGGCAGCACGCTGTGGCGGCTGCGCGCCGCGCAGGAGGCGCGGCTGCCCGCCGGTTGACCGCGGCCCGCTGACCGGACGATACGGAAGGCGGGCCGGCGCCGCCTTCCCGCGGCGCCGCGGAACGGACCGGATTTCCACGCATGCTGCGGCGCTTCTTCGCCTATTACCGGCCCCATCGGGGGCTGTTCCTGCTCGATTTCTCCTGTGCCGTGCTGGCCGGGCTTCTGGAGCTGGGCTTTCCCATCGCGGTGAAGCTCTTCGTCGATGAGCTGCTGCCGGGCGGCGACTGGGGATTGATCCTGTTGGCTGCCGCCGGGCTGCTGGCCATCTACCTGGTCAACACCGGGCTGATGGCCGTGGTCACCTACTGGGGGCATGCGCTCGGCATCAACATCGAGACGGAGATGCGCCGCAAGGCCTTCGACCACCTCCAGAAGCTTTCCTTCCGCTTCTACGACAACCAGAAGACCGGCCATCTCGTCGCCCGCGTCACCAAGGATCTGGAGGAGGTGGGCGAGGTCGCGCATCACGGGCCGGAGGATCTGTTCCTGGCGGTGATGACGCTCATCGGCGCCTTCATCCTGATGTTCACCGTGCATGTGGAGCTGGCCTTCCTCACCGCGCTGGTGGTGCCGGTCATCGCCTGGGGCTCGACGCATTTCGGCGCCAGCATGACCACCACCTGGCGGCAGCTCTTCGGCCGTGTCGGCGCCTTCAACGCGCGCATCGAGGAGGCGGTGGGCGGCATCCGCGTGGTGCAGGCCTTCGGCAATGAGGACCATGAGCGCGCCCTCTTCGCCTACGACAATGCGCGCTACCGCACCACCAAGCTGCAGGCCTACCGCATCATGGCCGCCAGCCAGTCGCTGAACTATCTCGGCATGCGGCTGACCCAGATGATCGTCATGATCGCCGGCAGCTACTACGTGCTGAATGGGCAGCTCTCCAACGGGGCTTTCGTGGGGTTCCTGCTGCTGGTCGGCGTGTTCTTCCGCCCCATCGAGAAGATCAGCGCCGTCATCGAGACCTATCCGAAGGGCATTGCCGGCTTCCGCCGCTATACCGAGCTGCTCGACACCGAGCCCGATATCGCCGACGCGCCGGATGCGGCCCCTGCCCCACCGCTGCGTGGCGAGATCCGCTACGAGAAGGTCTCCTTCAGCTATGGAAGCGGCGCGCCGGTTCTGCGCTCCATCGACCTCACCATCCGCGCGGGAGAGACGGTGGCCTTCGTCGGGCCCTCGGGTGCGGGCAAGACAACGCTCTGCTCCCTGCTGCCGCGCTTCTACGAGGTGCAGGAGGGGCGCATCACCATCGACGGGATCGACATCCGGCGCATGACACTGGCTTCGCTGCGCGCGCAGATCGGCATCGTGCAGCAGGATGTGTTCCTGTTCGCCGGCACGCTGCGCGAGAACATCGCCTATGGCCGGCTCGGCGCCAGCGAGGCGGAGATCCGCGACGCGGCCCGGCGCGCCCGGCTGGACAGCGTGATCGCTGCACTGCCCGAGGGGATGGAGACGCTGATCGGCGAGCGGGGCGTGAAGCTCTCGGGCGGGCAGAAGCAGCGCCTGGCGATTGCCCGCATCTTCCTGCGCAACCCGCCCATCCTGATCCTCGACGAGGCCACCTCGGCGCTCGATACGGAGACGGAGCGCGCCATCCAGGAATCCCTGGCGGAATTGTCGCAAGGACGCACCACCCTGGTCATCGCCCATCGGCTGGCCACGATCCGCGACGCGGATAGAATCGTGGTGGTGGATGGCAGCGGCATCGCCGCACGCGGGTCACACGAGGATCTGCTCAGGCAATCCCCGCTCTACCGCCGTCTGCATGCGGTACAGGCCGGAACGGCCTGAAAGCGGGTGGGAAGGCCATGAGCCTTCCCACCCGGGGATTTTCATGACGCCAGGACCGGAGCCCGAACGCAGAAAGCCACCCTTTTGGGGTGGCTTTTTGTGTGATTTGGATGCGGGGACAGGATTTGAACCTGTGACCTTCAGGTTATGAGCCTGACGAGCTACCGGGCTGCTCCACCCCGCGGTGGTGAGAGTATCC
>NZ_JBHSCH010000084.1:0-16807 GCF_042651065.1 Teichococcus aestuarii | reverse complement strand
GCCGCGCCGGGGGCGGCGGGCAGGCTGGCGCGCGCCTCGGGCAGCCGCAGCAGGTTCACCACCGCGCGCAGCTCGGCCAGCTCGGAGACCGGCACGGCGCGGGCATCGACGGCGCCGAGCCGCGCCGCCAGCGCCTCGAACCGGTCGAGCATGACGGCGAGGATGCGGCGGAGGTCGGCGGCGCTGCGCCCCTCCGCCAGCCGGGCGAGGTCCCGCCGGTCGGCCCCCGCCAGGCGGCGCACCCGCCAGGCCACGCCGAAGGCGCGCGCCACCCGGGTGATGACCAGCGCCAGCGCCAGCCCGCCCAGCGTCGCCAGCCCGCCATCGGCATAGCTGGCGAAATCGGCGCTGTAGGTCTCCTGCAGGTTGAGCACCGCCGGCACGGTGGCGGCCACGGCCAGCGCCGGCGCCATCATCGCCGGCTGCGCCATCAGCGCGCCGGCCGGCAGGTAGAGCGGCGCCAGCACCAGGATCAGCAGCGGGAAGCCGTCGATGCGCGGCAGGATGGCGAACTGGTAGAGGCCGGCGATCAGCACCGCCGCGGCGGCGCCGAGGATGAACAGGCGCAGCGCCGGCGCCGGGTCGTCGAGCTGGGCGAAGATGCAGAGGGCGACGGCGCCCATCATCGCCAGGCTGGCGCCATGCGCCCAGCCGGTGCCGACCCAGATGGCCCCGCCCAGCAGCACCGCGCCGCCGGCGGCGAGGCCGGAGAAGGCGGCCAGCACCGGGTCCACATGGCCGGGCACGCGGCGCTCGGGGGCGGGGGCGGCCTCGGCCGGCTGCACGGCCAGCAGCCGCTCGGTCAGCAGCAGGGTCTGGCGCCACTGCTCCACCAGCTCGCGCAGCCGCTCCACCAGCCCTTCGCGCAGCAGCGCGGCCCAGGGGTCGGCGGGGGCGGGCGCGCGGGCGGCCTCCTCCAGCCGCTGCCGCAGGCGCTGGGCGGCCAGGGTCCGCGCCGGCCCGGGCTCGGCCTGCATGCTCGCGGCCATCCAGGCCGCCACATCGGCCGCGAGGGGGGCGAGGGCCGCCGCCGCCGCGGCGTCCAGCGCCGCCAGGCCGCGTTGCCGCTCGCCGATGGCGGTGATCAGCGTCGGCAGGGCGCGGGCGCGCTCGCGCAGGTGCGGCGCCCAGAGCTGCGGCGCGCGGCGGCTCTCCGCCTCGTAGCGGGTCTGCTGGAACAGCAGCTCCAGCGCCGCGCCGTCGCGCGCGATGCGGCGGCGCTCGGCGGCGAAGCGTTCCGGATCATGGACCCCGGAGAGGCTGTCCGCGCCGAAGCGGGCGAGGTCGGCGAGCCAGGCGCGGCTGGCAGCCAGCAGGCGCGGCACGCCCCGGCGCGGGAACAGCACGCCGTGCATCAGCCAGGCGCAGAGGATGCCGAGGCCGATCTCCAGCATGCGGGAGACCGCCGTGTCGAACACCGCTTGCGGCTGCTCCACGATGGGGAAGCAGATCAGCGCCGCCGTGTAGCCGGAGAGCATGAAGGCGTAGGCGCGCGGCGTGGGGTCGTAGAAGGAGGCGGCGAGGCAGGCGCCGATCCACAGCGCCAGGGCCAGCAGCAGCAGCGGCGGCGCGCCGGCCAGGTTGGGCAGCACCAGGATGGAGAAGGCGCCGCCGCACAGCGTGCCGACCAGCCGCCACAGCGCCTTGGCGCGCAGCGCGCCGGCGAAGGGCTGGGCGACGATATAGACCGTGGCCATGGCCCAGTAGGGGCGCGGCAGGTCCAGCCCGAAGGCGACGAGCAGCGCCAGCGCGGCGGCGGCGAAGCTGCGCGCGGAATAGAGCCAGTCGGCGCGGGCGGGCCAAGCGGGCATCAGGGCTGCTCTCCGTTCACGCCGAGCCGGTGCCACATGCCTTCCAGCACCCGCATGGTGGCCTCCAGGTCCTGCGGCGCGGCGGTGCCCAGCAGCTCGGCGCGCAGCGCCTCCAGCAGCCCCTCGGCCTGTTCCGCCGCCCGCCGCCCGGCGGCGGTGAGGTGCAGGATGCGGGCGCGCCGGTCGGCCGGGTCCGCATGGCGCTCGACCATGCCGGCGGCGCAGAGCTGGTCCAGCAGCCGCACCAGGGAGGGCTGCTCGATGCCGAGGGCCTGGGCCAGCGCGCCCTGCCGGCAGGGCGCGTCGCCCCGCGCGCGCAGCAGAAGCAGGGCGGAGGCGGTGGCGTGGGACAGGGAGAGGGGTGCGAGCCGCAGGTCGGCCTCGCGCCGCCAGGCGCGCGTGATCCGCACGAAATGGTCGCCGAAGCGGCGGAACAGCTCGGGCAGGGGCGGGGCGGCGGAGGACATGCGGGAAAGGTAGGGGGCTTATGGTTAGCAGACAAACAATATGGCCGATTGTTCAGGAAGCCGCTGGCGAGGCCTGGCGCCGTGGATCGCGCCCAGCCCTCCCCCGAGCCCTTTGCCGTCAGCCGGGGCCGGCTTCGCCGCTGGGGCCCAGATAGCGGAGCAGCTGATCCCGGATGTCCGGCGCCCATGCCCGTATGCAGTGCAGCAGCCGCTCCCGGTCCTGGGCGAACAGGGCGCGCGCGGCATCCTCGAAGCCCGGCAGATCGCCCGCCATGGCCGACATGAAGCGGTAGGCGGCTTCCGTCCGCCGGCGTGGCGCACCCGATTCACTGTCGAGCTTGCGTGCCGCCTCCACCAGCCTCCGCAAGGCCACCGATGCGCCGCCGGGCTGGCTGCCCAGCCATTCCCAGTGGCGTGGCAGGAGGGTCACTTCGCGCGCGACCACGCCCAGCTTCGGGCGCCCCCGCTTCGTGGCGGGCCGGGCGAGGGGCGCATGGCGGGCGGCAATCTCCGGCTCGGTTCCGCGAAGATCGAGATCCGTGACCGCGCCGGTGGCCTGGTCGAACACCAGGACAGCCGACCGGGTGCCGCGTTCCTGCGCCCGCTTCGCCGCCAGCGCGGCCTCGGCCAGGGTTCCGGATGCGAGGCGCGCGAACCCTTCGAAGACCACGAAACTGCCCGCCCCGGGGCTTTCGGTTTCGTCCGGTGAGTCATTCATGAGATTATTTACCCGGGTAAAAATTCGGCCTAATATTGCCCGGGTGAAAAAGGAGGTCAATCATGGACCGGAGCGCCCGCAAGGCTGCCTGCGCCGCCTACAAGGAACGGAAGCCAGGCTATGGCGTGTTCGCCGTCATCTGCGTCGCCACGGGGGAGACATGGGTCGGACAGAGCCGCCATCTCGACACCCAGCAGAATAGCCTGTGGTTCACGCTGAGGCAGGGAAGCTGCCCTTATGGCGCGCTGCAGACCGCCTGGAACGTCCACGGGCAGGGCGGATTCAGGTTCGAGGAGCTCGAGCGTCTGCGTGACGATTTTCCGGCCCTGGCCCGCCCCAGCGAACTCAGGAACCGGCAGTCCATCTGGCGGGAGAGGCTTCGGGCGGCTGCCCTCTGATGCCGCCAGCGGCCGCGATCCTTCCTCTCCGGCGGCCTCCGCGAGGAGGGCGAGCCGGCAGGGGGAACGACCGCGGGCCGCGCCGGTTCCATGGCTGCCACCTCAACAGGATGAACGGTCATGATCCGCCGCAATGCCTTGGCCGCCCTCGCCGGCGCCACGCTGGTCCCCCTGCTGCTTCCCGCCGGCGCCCGGGCGCAGGGGACGATGCCGGCCGGCGCCATGAGCTCCGACCTCATGGAAGCACGGCAGGCGGCGCTGGCGGGCGGCACCTTCGCGCTCAACAGCAGCCAGCTCGCCGCCAGCCGCGCCGGGCAGGCGCCGGTGCGCGCCTTCGCGCAGTTCGAGGTGGCGGAGCAGCAGGCGCTGCTGCAGGCCATGCAGCTCGCCGGCCTGCCGCTGCCCGCCACGGTGATGATGCCGGGCGAGAAGCTGGCGATGCTGCAGCAGCTCGAGACGCTGCAGGGCGACGCCTTCGACACCCTCTACCTCCAGGGCCAGCGCCTCGGCCACCGGGAGCTGCTGGCGGCGCACCAGGCGCTGCGCGGCGGCGGCCTGCGGGAGGAGCGGGTGATCTCCACCCTGGCGGTGGCCAGCATCGAGCAGCACCTGGCGATGCTGCAGGCCCTCGGCGCCGGCTGAGGCGGCCGGCGGCGGCAGACCTGCCGCGCCGGCAGCGGAGCCATGCGCGGCAGGGCTGGTCTTTGTCTGGACTCGCGCGGGAGAGAGGGGTATACGCCCGCCTCCGCCGCAATCACGCCGTGCTGCGCGCTCCCCGCGTGCCAGGCCGTTGCGGCGTTTTCTTCAGGGACGCGGGAGGCCCGGCCCCAGCCTATCGGGGACAGCCGCAAGCACCGCGCGCCTCTGAGAGCGCAGAGGAACGACTATGGCGAAGAAGATCGTCGGCTACATCAAGCTGCAGATCCCGGCGGGCAAGGCGAACCCCTCGCCGCCGGTGGGCCCGGCCCTGGGTCAGCGCGGCCTGAACATCATGCAGTTCGTGAAGGAATTCAACGCGGCGACGCAGGGCATGGAGCCCGGCACGCCGACGCCGGTGGTCATCACCGCCTTCTCCGACCGCACCTTCTCCTTCATCACGAAGACCCCGCCCAACACCTACTTCCTGCTCAAGGCGGCGAAGCTGGACAAGGGCAGCCAGACCCCCGGCAAGGGTGGCGTGGTGGGCCGCGTGACCAAGTCGCAGCTGCGCGAGATCGCCGCGACCAAGATGAAGGACATGAACGCCAACGACGTGGAGGCCGCCGTGCGCATGCTGGCCGGTTCCGCCCGCTCGATGGGCATGTCCGTGGTGGAGGGCTGATCATGGCCAAGCAGGGCAAGCGTCTGAAGGCGATCTACGCCGGTCTGGACCGTGACAAGCTGTTCGCGCTGCCGGAGGCCGTGGCCACGGTGAAGGCGAACGCCAAGGCGAAGTTCGACGAGACCGTCGAGATCTCGATGAACCTCGGCATCGACCCGCGCCACGCCGACCAGATGGTGCGCTCCATGGTCTCCCTGCCGCACGGCACGGGCAAGACCGTCCGCGTCGGCGTGTTCGCCCGCGGCGCGAAGGCCGAGGAGGCGCAGGCCGCCGGGGCCGACGTGGTGGGCGCCGACGACCTGGCCGCGCTGGTGCAGGAAGGCAAGATCGAGTTCGATCGCTGCATCGCCACGCCGGACATGATGGGCCTGGTCGGCCGCCTCGGTAAGATCCTGGGCCCGCGCGGCCTGATGCCGAACCCGAAGCTCGGCACCGTGACGATGAACGTCAAGGACGCCGTGGCCGCCGCCAAGGCCGGCCAGGTGGAGTTCCGCGCCGAGAAGGCCGGTATCGTCCATGCCGGCATCGGCAAGGTCTCCTTCTCGGAGGAGCAGCTGGTCGAGAACGCGCGCGCCTTCGTCGAGGCGATCCAGCGCGCCAAGCCGACCGGCGCCAAGGGCACCTATGTGAAGAAGGTGGCGCTCTCCTCCTCGATGGGCCCCGGCCTGAAGGTGGACGTCACCTCGCTGGCCTCGGCGTAAGCCGGGCCACAGAGATACGCGCTCCGCTCCGGCGGGGCGCGGGCAAGGGGGCGGGCTGGCCCGCCCTCTGAAACCTGTCCGAGAACGCATGTGGCCCAAGGGCTTTAAGGGGGCATCCGCCCCGCAGGCGTGAGATGGGGATGCCGAGAGAGATCGCAGCCTTGGCCGCACAGGCGGCCGGGCGTGATGGCTTGGTCTTCCGCAGACTCAGACAGGCGAACCGGGGCTTGCGCGGGTGAACACCTGCGTCGGCCCCCGTGTGAACCGGCCGGACCCCCTCCACAAGGGCCGGCCACCGACGGAGACGGGAGTTGGATCGTACGGAGAAGCGTGCGTTCGTTGCCTCCCTCGCGGAGGTGTTCGCGGATACTTCCTTTGTGCTCGTCGCCCAGAACAAGGGTCTGACGGTCGCCGAGGTGAGCAATCTGCGGCGCCAGATGCGAGCGGCGGGCGCGACGTATAAGGTCGCGAAGAACCGGCTGGCCACCCTCGCCCTCGACGGCACCCGCTTCCAGGGCATCTCGCCGCTGCTGAAGGGCCCGACCGCGCTTGCGTGGTCGACCGACCCGGTGGCCGTGGCGAAGACCGCCGTGGAGTTCGCCAAGGGTAACGACAAGTTCGTGATCCTGGGCGGGGCAATCGGGAACCAGACGCTGAACGCCGATGGCGTGAAGGCCCTGGCGACCCTGCCCTCGCTCGAAACCCTGCGCGCGCAGCTGGTGGGTCTCATCCAGACCCCGGCGACGCGGATCGCTGGTGTGCTTCAGGCACCCGGCGGGCAGGTGGCGCGCGTGCTGGCGGCTTACGCCAAGAAGGACGAGGCGGCCTAACAGGCGCCTTTCGCGGAAGACCCCCCGGGCGGCCTCACTCCGCCGGCCGGGGATTGCATTCATCATGCCAAGCGATTACATCGAAGGATAGAAAACCATGGCCGATCTCGCGAAGCTGGTTGACGAGCTCTCCAGCCTGACCGTTCTGGAAGCCGCCGAGCTGTCCAAGCTGCTGGAAGAGAAGTGGGGCGTCTCCGCCGCCGCTCCGGTGGCTGTTGCCGCGGCCCCGGCCGCTGGCGCCGCCGCCGCGCCGGTTGAGGAGCAGACCGAGTTCACGGTCACTCTGGCGAGCGCCGGTGACAAGAAGATCAACGTCATCAAGGAAATCCGCACCATCACCGGCCTGGGCCTGAAGGAGGCCAAGGATCTGGTCGAGGGCGCGCCGAAGACCGTGAAGGAAGGCGTTTCCAAGGACGAGGCCGAGAAGATCAAGAAGGTCCTCGAGGAGAACGGCGCCAAGGTCGAGGTCAAGTAAGACCGTCCCGGCCCCGCGCCATGCGTGGGGCCGGGTCAGACTGGGCGAGTCGGGCAGGGACCCTCGGGTTCCTGCCCGCGACTGCGTTTCGCAGGGCAATCTTGCGGCGCGCCAGAAGGTGGGGTGACCCGCCGGCCGGGACGGTTGGGCCGGAGCGAAGGGAAGCAGGACGGGCATGAACGCGATCACGAAGTCGTTCACCGGGCGGAAGCGCATCCGGAAGTCTTTCGGGCGGCTGCCCGAGGTGGCGCCGATGCCGAACCTCATCGATGTGCAGAGAGCCTCCTACGAGGCGTTCCTGCAGATGGGGGTGGATCCGGACGCTCGCACGAATACCGGGCTTCAGGAAGTGTTCAAGTCGGTCTTTCCGATCGACGATTTCGCGGGCCGCGGCCGCCTGGAGTTCGTGCAGTACGAGCTCGAAGAGCCGAAATACGATGTCGAGGAATGCATCCAGCGTGGGCTGACTTTCGCCGCGCCGCTGAAGGTGCGCCTGCGTCTCATTGTGTGGGACGTGGATGAGGATACCGGCTCGCGCTCGGTCCGCGACATCAAGGAGCAGGATGTCTACATGGGCGACATGCCGCTCATGACGGACAACGGCACCTTCATCATCAATGGCACCGAGCGTGTCATCGTCAGCCAGATGCACCGCAGCCCGGGCGTGTTCTTCGACCACGACAAGGGCAAGACGCACAGCAGCGGCAAGTACCTCTTCGCCGCCCGCGTCATCCCCTACCGCGGCTCCTGGCTCGACTTCGAGTTCGACGCCAAGGACATCTGCTACGTCCGCGTGGACCGGAAGCGCAAGCTGCCCGCCACGACGCTGCTCTACGCCCTGGAATCCGCCCGCACCGAGCAGCTCCGCGCCGAGCGCGGCGAGGCCCTGGAGCCGGGCGAGGTCCGCGGCATGGACGCCGAGGAGATCCTCAACACCTTCTACGACCAGGTGGTGTTCCGCCGCGGGCCGAAGGGCTGGAGCCAGCCCTTCCAGCCGGAGGGCTTCCGCGGCCTGAAGCTGATCGAGAACCTGGTCGACGCCGAGAGCGGCGAGGTGGTGGCCGAGCGCGACACCAAGCTGACGCCGCGCCTGGCCCGCAAGATCGCGGAGAACGGCACCAAGGAGGTGCTGGTCTCCCGCGCCGAGCTGCTGGGCCGCTTCGTCGCCGAGGACATGGTGGACCTCACCACCGGCGAGATCTGGGCCGAGGCCGGCGAGGAGCTGACCGAGCCGAAGCTGGCGCAGATCGAGCAGGCGGGCATCGACACCCTGCCGACGCTGGCGACCGGCCAGAATGTCGGCCCCTGGCTGCGCAACACCCTGGCGGTGGACAAGAACGCCACCCGGGACGAGGCGCTGATGGACATCTACCGGGTGATGCGCCCGGGCGAGCCGCCGACGCCGGAGACCGCCGAGGCCCTGTTCCGCGGCCTGTTCTTCGACGCCGAGCGCTACGACCTCTCCACGGTCGGCCGCGTCAAGATGAACATGCGCCTGGGCTTCAGCCTGGACGACGTGCCGGACCACATCCGCACGCTGCGCAAGCAGGACATCCTGGCCACGGTCAAGACGCTGCTCGAGCTGAAGGACGGCAAGGGCCAGATCGACGACATCGACAACCTCGGCAACCGCCGGGTGCGCTCGGTCGGCGAGCTGATGGAGAACCAGTACCGCGTCGGCCTGCTGCGCATGGAGCGCGCGATCAAGGAGCGCATGGGGTCGGTCGATATCGACACCGTCATGCCGCATGACCTGATCAACGCCAAGCCGGCGGCGGCGGCGGTGCGCGAGTTCTTCGGCAGCAGCCAGCTGTCGCAGTTCATGGACCAGACCAACCCGCTCTCCGAGGTGACGCACAAGCGCCGCCTCTCGGCGCTTGGCCCGGGCGGCCTGACGCGCGAGCGCGCCGGCTTCGAGGTGCGCGACGTGCACCCGACGCATTACGGCCGCATCTGCCCGATCGAGACGCCGGAAGGCCCGAATATCGGCCTGATCAACAGCCTCGCCACCTTTGCCAAGGTGAACAAGTACGGCTTCATCGAGACGCCGTACCGCCTGGTGAAGGACGGCAAGATCGTCGGCTCGCCCCGCTACCTCTCCGCCATGGAGGAGGAGAAGCTGGTGGTCGCCCAGGCGGATGCCGAGGTGAACGCCGACAGCGGCGAGTTCCTGTCCGACCTCGTCTCCGTCCGCCAGGGCGGCGACTTCCGGCTGGTGAAGCCGGAAGAGGTGACGGCGATCGACGTCTCGCCGAAGCAGCTGGTCTCCGTCGCCGCGGCGCTGATCCCGTTCCTGGAGAACGACGACGCCAACCGCGCGCTGATGGGCTCCAACATGATGCGGCAGGCCGTGCCGCTGGTGCGCTCCGACGCGCCGCTGGTCGGCACCGGCATGGAAGCGGCCGTGGCGCGTGACTCCGGCGCCACCATCGTGGCGCGCCGTGGCGGCGTGGTGGACAGCATCGACGGCGCCCGCATCGTGGTGCGTGCGACGAGCGAGGAGGACGGCACCACCCGCGGTGTCGACATCTACCGCCTGCGCAAGTTCCAGCGCTCCAACCAGAGCACCTGCATCAACCAGCGCCCGCTGGTGAAGGTGGGCGACCAGGTGGCGACCGGCGACATCATCGCCGATGGCCCCTCCACCGAGCTGGGCGAGCTGGCGCTGGGCCGTAACGTGCTCGTCGCCTTCATGCCCTGGAACGGGTACAACTTCGAGGACTCCATCCTCATCAGCGAGCGCATCGCCAAGGATGACGTCTTCACCTCGATCCATATCGAGGAATTCGAGGTGATGGCTCGCGACACCAAGCTGGGCCAGGAGGAGATCACCCGCGACATCCCGAATGTCGGCGAGGAGGCGCTCCGCAACCTCGACGAGGCCGGCATCGTCTATGTCGGCGCCGAGGTGAACCCGGGCGACATCCTGGTGGGTAAGGTGACGCCGAAGGGCGAGAGCCCGATGACGCCGGAGGAGAAGCTGCTCCGCGCCATCTTCGGCGAGAAGGCCTCCGACGTGCGCGACACCTCGCTGCGCCTGCCGCCCGGCACGACCGGCACCATTGTGGACGTGCGGGTGTTCAACCGCCGCGGCGTCGACAAGGACGAGCGCGCCATGGCGATCGACCGCGCCGAGATCGAGCGTCTGGCCAAGGACCGCGACGACGAGAAGTCGATCCAGGAGCGGAGCTTCCACTCCCGCCTGCGCGAGCGGCTGCTGAACCAGAAGGCCTCGGGCGGCTTCAAGGGCGTGAAGGCCGGCACCGTCATCAACGACGAGGTGCTGGACCAGTTCGCCAAGGCCACCTGGCGCCAGATCGGCGTGCAGGACGACGCCGTGATGGTCGAGATCGAGGCGCTGAAGCGCGAGTTCGACGCCGCGGTCGAGAAGCTGCAGAAGCGCTTCGAGAGCAAGGTGGAGAAGCTGCAGCGCGGCGACGAGCTGCCGCCCGGCGTGATGAAGATGGTCAAGGTCTTCATCGCGGTGAAGCGCAAGCTGCAGCCGGGCGACAAGATGGCTGGCCGCCACGGCAACAAGGGCGTGGTCTCCCGCGTCGTGCCGGTGGAGGACATGCCGTTCCTGGAGGACGGCACCTCGGTCGACCTCGTGCTGAACCCGCTGGGCGTGCCCTCGCGCATGAATGTCGGGCAGATCCTGGAGACGCATCTGGGCTGGGCCTGCGCCAATATCGGCAAGTCCATCGGCGAGCTGGTCGAGGATTACCGCCGGGCCGGCGCGGCGCGCGAGGCGCTGCTCGACAAGCTCCGCGATGTCTATGGTGACGAGATCTTCGGCCGCGACATCGAGGACATGTCCGAGGACCAGCTGATCGAGCTGGGCGAGAACCTGAAGAAGGGCGTGCCCATCGCGACACCGGTCTTCGACGGTGCCCGCATGTCGGACATCGAGCAGATGCTGGACAAGGCGGGGCTCGACACCTCCGGCCAGAGCCAGCTGACCGACGGCCGCACCGGCGAGATCTTCGAGCGCAAGGTGACGGTCGGCTACATCTACATGCTGAAGCTGCACCACCTGGTGGACGACAAGATCCACGCCCGCTCCATCGGCCCCTACAGCCTCGTCACCCAGCAGCCGCTGGGCGGCAAGGCACAGTTCGGCGGCCAGCGCTTCGGCGAGATGGAGGTCTGGGCGCTGGAAGCCTATGGCGCCGCCTACACGCTGCAGGAGATGCTGACGGTGAAGTCGGACGACGTGTCCGGCCGCACCAAGGTGTACGAGGCCATCGTCCGCGACCAGGACAGCTTCGAGGCGGGCATTCCGGAGTCCTTCAACGTCCTGGTGAAGGAGTTGAAGTCGCTCGGCCTGAACGTCGACCTGGAGAACCGCCCGGCGTGAGTGCCTCGCCGAGCCTGAACCAAACTTTGCTCAGCCGCGCCGGGTTCGCCCCGGCGCGGCGGCCTCACCTTGAGAGGACGGCCGCATGAACGAGCTGATGAAGATCCTGGGCCAGACCGGCCAGGCGATGACGTTCGATCAGATCAAGATCACCATCGCCAGCCCGGAGCAGATCCGCTCCTGGTCCTACGGTGAGATCAAGAAGCCCGAGACGATCAACTACCGCACCTTCAAGCCGGAGCGGGACGGGCTTTTCTGCGCGCGCATCTTCGGTCCGATCAAGGACTACGAGTGCCTGTGCGGCAAGTACAAGCGGATGAAGTTCCGCGGCATCATCTGCGAGAAGTGCGGCGTCGAGGTGACGCTGGCCAAGGTGCGCCGCGAGCGCATGGGCCATATCGAGCTGGCCTCGCCCGTCGCCCACATCTGGTTCATGAAGAGCCTGCCCTCGCGCGTCGGCCTGATGGTCGACATGTCGCTGAAGGAGCTGGAGAAGGTCCTGTACTTCGAGAGCTACGTGGTTCTCGAGCCGGGCCTGACCGACCTCAAGCTGCACCAGCTGCTGACCGAGGACCAGTACCTCTCCAAGCAGGACGAGTTCGGCGAGGACGCGTTCTCCGTCGGCATCGGCGCCGAGGCGGTGAAGCAGATGCTCGCCGGCATCGAGCTGGACCGCGAGAGCACCCAGCTGCGCGCCGACCTCAAGGAGACCACCTCCGAGGCCAAGCGCAAGAAGCTGGTCAAGCGGCTGAAGATGATCGAGTCGTTCAAGGAGGGCGGTGCCCGCCCTGAGTGGATGATCCTCGACGTCGTGCCGGTGATCCCGCCCGAGCTGCGCCCGCTGGTGCCGCTGGATGGCGGCCGCTTCGCCACCTCCGACCTGAACGACCTGTACCGCCGCGTCATCAACCGCAACAACCGCCTCAAGCGGCTGATCGAGCTGCGCGCGCCGGACATCATCGTGCGCAACGAGAAGCGCATGCTGCAGGAGTCGGTGGACGCGCTGTTCGACAACGGCCGCCGCGGCCGCGCCATCACGGGCGCCAACAAGCGCCCGCTGAAGTCGCTGTCCGACATGCTGAAGGGCAAGCAGGGCCGGTTCCGGCAGAACCTGCTGGGCAAGCGCGTCGACTATTCCGGCCGTTCGGTCATCGTCGTCGGCCCCGAGCTGAAGCTGCACCAGTGCGGCCTGCCGAAGAAGATGGCGCTGGAGCTGTTCAAGCCCTTCATCTACTCGAAGCTCGAGAAGTACGGCCACGCCACCACCATCAAGGCCGCCAAGCGGATGGTGGAGAAGGAGCGTCCCGAGGTGTGGGATATCCTTGAGGAGGTGATCCGCGAGCATCCGGTGATGCTGAACCGGGCGCCGACGCTGCACCGCCTGGGCATCCAGGCCTTCGAGCCGATCCTGGTCGAGGGCAAGGCGATCCAGCTTCACCCGCTGGTCTGCACCGCCTTCAACGCCGACTTCGACGGCGACCAGATGGCCGTGCACGTGCCGCTGAGCCTTGAGGCCCAGCTCGAGGCGCGCGTGCTGATGATGTCGACCAACAACATCCTCAGCCCCGCCAACGGCAAGCCGATCATCGTGCCGAGCCAGGACATCGTGCTGGGTCTCTACTACCTCTCGCTGGAGACGCCGGAATTCCGCGCGGCCCAGAAGGAGCTGGAGGAGATCAGGGCGCTGATCGCCGGCACCGACGGCAAGGCGCCCGAGGCGCTGGGCGCGGCGGAGAAGCGGGCGCTCAACCACCGCCCCTATGTCTTCGGCGACCTCGGCGAGGTGGAGCAGGCGCTGGCCGCCGGCTCCATCACCCTGCACACGGCCGTCATGGCCCGCGTGCCGGCGCCGCTGGAGGGCAACCCGAAGCGGCATGAGACGGTGCTGACCACGGCCGGGCGCATGATGATGGGCGCGCTGCTGCCGCGCGACCCGCGCACGCCCTACAGCCTGGTCAACCGCCAGCTCACCAAGAAGTCCATCTCGGACGTCATGGACGCGGTGTACCGCCATTGCGGCCAGAAGGAGTCGGTGATCTTCGCCGACCGGCTGATGGCGCTCGGCTTCCGCCAGGCGGCCAAGGCCGGCATCTCCTTCGGCAAGGACGACATGATGATCCCCGCCGAGAAGGAGGGGCTCATCGCGCGCACCAAGGCCGAGGTGAAGGAGTTCGAGCAGCAGTACCTCGACGGCCTCATCACCGCCGGCGAGCGCTACAACAAGGTGGTCGACGCCTGGTCGCGCTGCACGGACGAGGTGGCGGGCGCGATGATGAAGGAGATCTCCAAGCAGGAGATCGGCCGGCCCATCAACAGCGTCTGGATGATGTCGCATTCCGGTGCCCGTGGCTCGCCGGCGCAGATGCGCCAGCTGGCCGGCATGCGCGGCCTGATGGCCAAGCCCTCGGGCGAGATCATCGAGCAGCCGATCATCGCGAACTTCAAGGAGGGCCTGTCCGTCCTGGAGTACTTCAACTCGACCCACGGCGCCCGCAAGGGCCTCGCGGACACCGCGCTGAAGACCGCGAACTCCGGCTACCTGACCCGCCGCCTGGTGGACGTGGCGCAGGACTGCATCATCGTCGAGAACGACTGCGGCACCGAGCGCGGCATCACCGTGCGCGCCGTGATGGATGGCGGCGAGACGGTCTCCTCGCTCTCCGAGCGGATCCTCGGCCGTACCGCGCAGCGCGACATCGCCGACCCGGCGACGGGCGAGGTTCTGCTGCCGCGCAACACGCTGATCGACGAGCCGAGCGCCGACCTGATCGAGAAGGCGGGCGTCGAGGAAGTCTACATCCGCTCCGTGCTCACCTGCGACGCGCGCTCCGGCGTCTGCGGCTTCTGCTACGGCCGCGACCTGGCGCGTGGCACCACAGTGAACATCGGCGAGGCTGTCGGCGTCATCGCCGCGCAGTCGATCGGCGAGCCGGGCACGCAGCTGACCATGCGTACCTTCCACATCGGCGGTGCGGCGCAGCGTGGCGCCGAGCAGTCGGCGGTGGAGGCGACCAGCGACGGCACCGTGGCCGTGCTGAACCGCAACGTCGTGGCGAACAGCCAGGGCGTGCCGATCGTGATGTCGCGTAACTGCGAGATCGTGCTGTCGGACGCCAATGGCCGCGAGCGCGCCCGCTACCGCGTGCCCTACGGCGCGCGCCTGCTGGTGCTGGAGGACGGCGCGGAGGTGACGCGCGGCCAGAAGCTGGCCGAGTGGGACCCCTTCACCCTGCCGATCATCACCGAGAAGGCGGGCACCGTCGAATACGCCGACCTGATCGAGGGCATCACCCTCGTCGAGCGGCAGGACGAGGTGACCGGCCTCTCCTCCCGCGTGGTGGTGGACTACAAGCAGGCGGCGAAGGGCGCCGATCTGCGGCCCCGCATCATCCTGAAGGATGAGAAGGGCGGGATCGTCAAGCTCGCCAACGGTGCCGAGGCCCGGTACTTCCTGTCGCCGGACTCGATCCTCTCGGTCGACAACGGCGCCCAGGTCCAGGCCGGCGACGTGGTGGCCCGCCTGCCGCGCGAGAGCTCCAAGACGCGCGACATCACCGGCGGTCTGCCGCGCGTGGCCGAGCTGTTCGAGGCCCGCCGCCCGAAGGACCACGCGATCATCAGCGAGATCGACGGGCGCGTGGAGTTCGGCAAGGACTACAAGGCCAAGCGCCGCATCCTGGTGGTGCCGGAGCAGGTGGGCGACGAGCCGCCCGTGCCGCGCGAGTACCTGGTGCCGAAGGGCAAGCACGTCTCGGTGCAGGAAGGCGACTATGTGAAGGCCGGCGACCCGCTCGTCGACGGCCCGCGCGTGCCGCACGACATCCTGCGCGTGCTGGGTGTCGAGGCGCTGGCGAACTACCTGGTGAACGAGATCCAGGACGTCTATCGACTGCAGGGCGTGAAGATCAACGATAAGCATATCGAGGTGATCGTCCGCCAGATGCTGCAGAAGGTGGAGATCCTGGATCCGGGCGACACCACCTTCCTGGTGGGCGAGACGGTCGAGCGCATCGAGTTCGAGATCGAGAACGAGAAGCTGCTCGCCCGCAAGGAGCGCCCGGCGCGTGCCGAGCCGGTGCTGCAGGGCATCACCAAGGCCTCGCTGCAGACCACCAGCTTCATCTCGGCCGCCTCCTTCCAGGAGACCACCCGGGTGCTGACCGAGGCGGCGGTGGCCGGCAAGGTCGACTACCTAGCGGGCCTGAAGGAGAACGTCATCGTCGGCCGGCTGATCCCGGCCGGCACGGGCTCGGTGATGAACCGCCTGCGGGCGCTCGCCGCCCAGCGGGACGGCCAGCGCCTGCCGGGCCAGGGCGCGCTGCCCAAGCCGGGCAGCCAGGCCGCCGAGTAAGCGGATCAGGCCGCGGGGAGGGGGTCTCTCTCTCCTCGCGGCCGCTTCGGGGGTGCCCCTTGCGGGGATTCACGCCCCCACAAACCCGGCCCTGCGCCGGGTGCATGGGAGCCGGGCCTTTCAAGGGCCCGGATTCAGGTGTTCGGGGGTGCGGCGCGCTTGACTCATTGGGGGTCGGGGCGTAGGTTCCGCGCCCTCGACGGGGCTTTGTCCGCCATAGGGACATAGCTTGCGGAGTTCTGGACGACAGGTTCTGGGCAACCGGCGCCGCCTCTACTTCAGGGGCTGAGGCCGAGGGCGGGACAAGCCCGAGGGGTGGCGCTGCTGCGCCGCCTTTGCGGGCGCTCTTGCTTGTCAAGGGCCTGGGCGTTCGAAATAGGGCACGAAGGGGCGTCATGCCGACGATCAACCAGCTCATCGCCACGGGGCGTGAGCCCAAGCCGAGCCGTAATAAGGTTCCGGCCCTGCAGGGCTGCCCGCAGAAGCGTGGCGTCTGCACGCGCGTTTACACCACCACTCCGAAGAAGCCGAACTCGGCGCTGCGTAAGGTGGCCAAGGTTCGCCTGGTGAACGGCCACGAGGTCGTGAGCTACATCCCGGGTGAGGGTCACAACCTGCAGGAGCACTCGGTGGTGCTGATCCGCGGCGGGCGCGTGAAGGACCTTCCCGGCGTACGCTACCACATCCTGCGCGGCGTTCTGGATACGCAGGGCATCGCCAAGCGGCGCAAGCGGCGCTCGCTGTACGGCGCGAAGCGGCCGAAGTAAGGGAAGAGAGCGATGTCGCGTCGCCACAGCGCCGAGAAGCGCGAAGTTCTGCCGGATCCGAAGTTCGGTGACATCGTCCTCAGCCGTTTCATGAACGTGCTGATGTATGACGGCAAGAAGAGCACGGCCGAGCGTATCGTCTACGCCGCCATGGACACCCTGAAGCGCCGCGGCGGTCCGAACAGCGACCCCCTGCGCCTGTTCCATGAGGCGATGGACAACGTGAAGCCGGCCGTCGAGGTCCGCTCCCGCCGCGTCGGTGGTGCCACCTACCAGGTGCCCGTCGAGGTCCGCCCGGAGCGCCGCCAGGCTCTGGCCATCCGTTGGCTGATCGAGTCCGCGCGCAAGCGTGGCGAGCACACCATGGAAGAGCGCCTCTCCTCCGAGCTGATGGACGCGGCCAACAACCGCGGCACGGCCGTGAAGAAGCGCGAAGACACGCACCGGATGGCAGAGGCCAACAAGGCCTTCAGCCACTACCGCTGGTAACGACACCCGATCGGGGACTGAAGACAATGGCGAAAGCTAAGTTTGAGCGGAACAAGCCGCACTGCAACATTGGTACGATCGGGCACGTGGACCATGGCAAGACGTCGCTGACGGCGGCGATC
>NZ_JBHSCH010000083.1:0-17310 GCF_042651065.1 Teichococcus aestuarii | reverse complement strand
GGTGCCGGCCTCCGGCGCCGCCGGCCAGCCGCTGATGCTGGCGCCATCGCCGGCGATGCGGCTGGGCGGCGCGCTGCTGGCGGCGCTGGAATCCGGCACCGGCCGCCAGCAGCGCTGCGCCGCGTCCCATTCATGCGCCAGCCCCAGGGCGCGGGAGACATGGGTGGCGGGGATGACGCCCTCATGCAGCAGCAGCGTGTCGCATTCCGTGCCGCCGCCTTCCCAGGCGACGCGGCGCAGGCTGCCCTCGCCCTCTGCGCGCAGGCCGCGCACGCCGGAGACGATTTTCATGCCGGCGCGGCGGGCCTCCCACACCAGCGCGGCGCCCTTGGCCAGCATGGCGCGGCCCCGCCACAGCCCGCCCTGGCGCAGCGCCTGGCGCAGCGCGCCGCGCGGCGTCGTCTCCAGCAGCAGGGCCGGGGCCTTGCCGGCGCGGGCGAGCTGCGCCGCCAGCAGCCACAGCAGCGGCCCCTGTCCGGCGAGCACCAGCCGCCCCTTCGGCACCGCGCCCGCCTGCTTGAGCAGAATCTGCGCGGCCCCCGCGCTCATCACGCCGGGCAGGGTCCAGCCGGGGATGGGCACCGGCCGCTCCTGCGCGCCGGTGGCCAGCAGGATGCGCGCGGCGCGGGCGGTGCCACCACCCCGTGGGGCGCCTTCAGGACCGCGCAGCGAGAGCAGCCCGGCCTCGGCGTCGATGTGCCAGACCTGCGTCTCCGGCCGGTAGTCGATGCCCGGCATGGCGCGGAAGCGGCGGGCGAGTTCGGCCCCGGCCGCGGCGTACTCGCCGGCCAAGGCGGGGTCGGCGGCGGCGCGCTCCACGCCGCGGAAGATCTGCCCGCCGGGGGCGGGCTGCTCGTCCAGCACCAGCACCGAGAGGCCGAGCCCGGCCGCCTCCAGCGCCGCGCTCATGCCGGCCGGGCCGGCGCCGAGGATGGCGAGATCGTATTCCATCAGGCCACCCCCGCCATCCGCGCGCCGCGCTGCGGAGCGATGCGCATGCCCGGCCGCACCGTGACCATGCAGGCCTGCCGGTTGGCCACGCCGTCGATCTCGGCGAGGCAGTCGAAGCACACGCCCATCATGCAGTAGGGCAGGCGGGGGGCGCCGCTCACCGGCGTCTCGCGGCTGGCGGGCAGGCCGGCCAGCAGCAGGGCGGCGGCGGCGGAGGCGCCTTCCGGCACCCGGCAGGGCTGGCCATCCACCAGCACCTCCACCGTGGCGGGGCGGATTTCAGGCCGCGTGGCGAACATCGAAGCGTCTCGCTGTGAAGGGGGCCATCTCGGGCTCCAGGGCGCCGGCGGCGATCATCGGCGCCAGGCGGTTGGCGTGGGTGCCGGCCAGCGTCACGCCGGAATGGCAGTTGGCGGTGAAGGCGCCGGGGAAGCGCTCGGACTGGTCGTAGATGGGCAGCCCATCCGGCGCCATCACGCGCAGCGCGGACCAGGCGCGGACGAGGTTCAGCTCGGCGATCCAGGGAAAGGAGAGCACGGCGCGGCGGGCGATCTGCCGCATGATCTCGGGGTTCTGGCCGAGGTCGAAGCCGGCATCCTCCTTGCTGTCGCCCAGCATGAGGGAGCCTTCCTCCGTCTGGCGGATGGTGGTGGTGGGCATGGGCAGCACCTGCCGCGCGCGCTCGGTAACGAGGATCTGCCCCCGCTCCGGCCGCACGGGGGCGGAGAGGCCGAAGCGCGGCGCCAGATCGGCATTGCCGAGGCCCGCCGCCAGCACGATGCGCGGCGCGCGGTGCCGGATGCCGCCGGCCTCGACGCTGAAATCCTGTGGCGCCGCCGTGCTGCGCTCGACCCGCGCATTGGGCTGGTAGCGGCCGCCGAGGCCGGTGAAGGCGGTGTGCAGCGCCCGCAGCAAATAGAGCGGGCTGGCATGGCCGTCATAGGGTGTCCAGCTCACCCCCGCCACCTTCGGGCCGAGGCCGGGCAGCATGTCCCGCGCCTCGGCGCCCGGGATCATGCGGTATTCCATGCCGAGATTGCCGGCCTCGCGCTGCAGGCGGGCCATGTAGTCGCCGCGCTTCTCGAACTCCTCCCCGGAGAGGCAGATATGCACGCCGCCCGGCTGGTGCAGCCCGGTGCCGATGCCCGTCCGCTCCTGCAATTCGGCGGCGAGGGAGGGCCATTCCTCGGCCGAGCCGCGCGTCCAGCGCTGGTAGTGCGGCGCGCCGAGGCCCTTGGACTGCACCCAGACCAGGCCGAAATTGCCGCGGCTGGCGCGGAAGGCGACATCGCCCTCGTCCAGCAGCAGGGTGCGCAGCCCCTGGCGTTGCAGGCCATAGGCGATGGCGGCGCCCACCAGCCCGCCGCCCACCACCAGGGCGTCGTGGTTCTCACTGTTCATGCGCGGCGTTCTCCGGTCAGCAGCCGGTCGATGGGGTAGAAGCGGTCCAGCACCACCAGCACCAGCGCCGTCACCAGGATCAGCGCGGCGGAGACGGAGGCGACCAGCGGGTCCGTCATCTGGTCGATATAGGTGAAGAGGCGCACCGGCAACGGCGTCTCGGACGGCGAGGCGAGGAACAGGCTCACCGTCAGCTCATCGAAGCTGGTGATGAAGGCGAGCGTCCAGCCGCCGGCGATGCCGGGGGCGATCAGCGGCAGGGTGATGCGGCGGAACACGGTGAGCCGCCCGGCGCCGAGATTCTCCGCCGCGCGCTCGATGCGCGGGTCGAGCCCGGTGAGCGCGGCGGCGACGAGGCGCGCCATGTAGGGCACCACCACCACCAGATGCGCGGCCACCAGCGCGCCGAAGCTGCCCACCAGCCCGAGGCCGGAGAAGAAGCGCAGCAGCGCGACGCCCAGCACCACATGCGGCACCATCAGCGGCGAGGCGAGCAGCGCCATCAGCGCGTCGCGCCCGATGAAGCGCATCCGCACGATGGCGATGGCCGCCGGCACCGCCACCATCGCCGCCAGGGTGGCGGCGACGAAGGCGAGCTTCACGCTGACCCAGAAGCTCTCCAGGAAGCGCGGATTGTCCAGGATCGCCCACCACCAGCGCAGCGAGGCGCCCTCCCACGGCATGGCGAGGAAGCCCTTGTCGGTGAGGGAGACAAGGAACACCACCAGGAGCGGCGCCAGGATGAAGGTGACGAAGAGCGCGTGGAAGCCCAGCGCCAGGGCATTGTTGCGGCCCATCACGCGGCACCCAGGCGGCGCAGGGCGGGGCGCTCGACCAGCCGCGTCCAGAGCAGGGTGGCGGCGAGGATGGCCAGCAGCAGCAGCACGGCAATGGCGGCGCCGAGCGGCCAGTTCAGCGTGTTAAGGAACTCCGTGTAGGTCATGCTGGCCACCACCTTCAGCCGCTTGCCGCCCAGCATGGCGGGGGTGGCGAAGGCCGAGGCGGAGAGGCAGAACACCATCAGCGCGCCGCCCAGCACGCCCGGCATGATGTTGGGCAGCACCACGCGGCGGAAGGCGGCGGCCTTGCTGGCGCCGAGGCTCTCGGCGGCCCGCAGCAGCGCCGGGTCCAGCCGCCCGAGGCTGGCCCAGACCGAGAGCACCACCAGCGGCACCATGACGTGCACGAGTCCGAGGATGATGGCGAACTCGGTGAACATCATGCGGAAGGGCGCGCCGGGGATGCCGAGCGCCAGCATCGCCTGGTTCAGCAGCCCGTTGGTGCCGAGCAGCACCATCCAGCCGAAGGTGCGCACCACCACCGAGACCAGCAGCGGCCCGACGACGACGAGCAGCATCAGCCCGCGCCAGCGCGGCGCCATGCGGTGGATGATCCAGGCCTCCGGCACGCCGAGCAGCACGCACAGCCCGGTGACGATGAGCGCGATGCGGAAGGTGCGGGCCAGCGCCTCGTGGAACAGCGAATCCCGCGCCAGCTCGGCATAGTTGGCAAGGCTCCAGCCGGGGGTGATGCCCGTATCGAAGTCGAAGCCCTGGAAGCTCAGCGCCGCGACGCCGAGCAGCGGCAGCAGCAGCGCGCCGCCCAGCGCCAGCAGCGCCGGCAGCGAGAGCAGGAAGGGCGCGGGCAGGCGGAAGCGCGCGCGCCGCGCCGGCGTCACCGCGGGCGGGGCCAGGGCTTCCCCGGGCAGAGCCGCGCTCATGCCGCGGCCTCCGTCATCCGCAGGCTGTGCGGCTCCCAGGCCAGCGCCACGGGGGCGCCCTCCTCGGCCGCCGGCGCGCCGGTGTTCTGCGCGGTGACGAGCATGTCGCCCGCCGGCGTCGCCACCCGGTAGAGCCAGAAGCCGCCGAGGAAGACGCGCGAATGCACCTGCCCCGGCAGTCCGGGCGCGCCGCCGGGGCGCAGCATCAGCCGCTCCGGCCGGATGGCCAGCGCCACCTCGCCCGAGAGCGCCGCGAGCGTCTCCGGCAGCGCGAAGCGGTGCCCGGCGGCCTCCGCCACGCCGCCCGCCGCACGCGCCACGATGCGGTTGCTGCGGCCGAGGAAGTCGGCCACGAAGGCATCGGCCGGCGCGTCATAGGCGCGCCAGGGCGCGTCGATCTGCACGATGCGGCCGCCCTGCATCACCGCCACGCGGTCGCACAGCGCCATCGCCTCCTGCTGGTCGTGGGTGACGAGGATGGTGGTGACGCCGACGCGCCGTTGCAGCTCGCGCAACTCCACCTGCATCTCCTCGCGCAGCTTGGCGTCGAGGTTGGAGAGCGGCTCGTCCAGCAGCAGCAGGCGCGGCTCGATGACAAGGGCGCGGGCCAGCGCCACGCGCTGCTGCTGCCCGCCCGACATGGCGCGCGGGAAGCGGTCCGCCAGGTGCGAGAGATGCACGAGGTCCAGCGCGCGGGCGACGCGCGCCGCGCGCTCGGGCTTCGGCACGCGGCGCATCTCCAGGCCGAAGGCCACGTTCTCCGCCGCCGTCATGTGCGGGAACAGCGCGTAGGACTGGAACACCAGCCCGATGTTGCGCCGGCTGGCCGGCACCGCCCCGAGGTCCTGCCCGGCGAGGCGGATGGCGCCCGCGCTCAGTGCCTCGAAGCCGGCGATCATCTGCAGCGTCGTGGTCTTGCCGCAGCCGGATGGCCCGAGCAGCCCGAGGAACTCCCCCTGCGCCACGCGCAGGGAGATGCCGCGCACCGCCTGGACGGGGCCGTAGCTCTTGCCCACCCCGTCCAGGACCAGGAAGGCATCCCCCCCCGCCATGCTCAGCGCTCCACCTCGCGCTGCCAGCGGCGCGTCCATTCCTGGCGGGCGGGGTTGATCACGCTCCAGTCCAGCCCGATCAGCGTCTTCACCTGCTCCTCGCCATAGATGACGTGCTGCGCCACCTCGGGCGGCAGCTGGGTGTTCCGGTTGGTGGGGCCGGAGCCGTACTCCTTCGAAAAGGCGGCCTGCACATCCGGCGAGACTAGGTGCGCCACGAATTTCTGCGCCAGCTCCGGCGCCGGGTTGCCCTCCACCGCGCAGGTCGCCGTCATCAGCGCCACGCCCCCCTCCTTGGGGGCCACGAAGCCCATCGGGAAGCCCGCCACCTGCATGGCCCGCGCGCGGGAGGAGCCCCACACCGCCATCCAGATCTCGCCCGAGGTGAACATCTCGCTCATCTTGCCCGGGCTGCTCTCATAGGCGAGCACGTTGGGGTTCACCTTCTCCCGCATGGCGCGGAAGCCGGGGCCGGGCTCCCGCTCCGAGCCGCCATTGATCCGCGCCATCATGGCGACGGTGTGCACGCCATAGGTGTTGTCGATGCCGGGGATGGAGATGCGGCCCTTGAGGTCGGCGCGCGTCAGGTCGTTCCAGCTTGTCGGCACCGGCAGGTTCCGCTCGCGGAAGAGCTTCTCGTTGTAGGCGAGGCCGGTGTAGCCGAAGCCGGTGCCGAGCGCCGCGCCATCGCCCAGCACGGCGATGGGGTAGAGCGCATCCACCGCCGCGCGGTCCGTCACCTTCTGGCAGAAGCCGAGGCCGATCGCCTGGAACATCGGCCCGTCATCGACGACGATGACGCCGATCTGCTGGTTGCCCTTCTGCGCCTGCACCTTCGCCAGCGTGTCGGTGGAGTTGCCGGTGAGATAGTCGACGCGCACATTGTTGGCGCGCTCGAAGGGCGGGATCACCTGCTCCCGCATCACCTTCTCGTAGCTGCCGCCATAGGCGGCGACGACGAGGCGCTGCTGCGCCATCGCCTGGCCCGTGGCGAGGGCGAGCATCGACGTCGCCGCCAGAAGCAGTCTTTTCATGGTCCCGTTCCTTTGCCTCTCCTGAACCGGGAAGTCGGCGCGTGGCATCTGGGCCGCGGCTGGTCGCGGCCAAAAGGGTGATGTGCCATTCAGGCGCCGTCCCGGCCTGTGCGGGAAGGCTGGCACCCGTTGCCTCCACGCGGCAAATACATAATGCTCGCGGTTCCATTCCTGGAAGTAGCGAAACCCCCGCCCATGACGCCGGCCCGTCTCCGCCAGCTTGAAGCCTTCCGCGCCATGCTGCGGGCCGGCTCCGTGGGCGCGGCGGCGGAGTTGCTGTCGCTCTCGCAGCCCGCCGTCACCAAGCTGCTGCGGGCGCTGGAGGAGGAGACGGGGCTTGCCCTGTTCGACCGCAGCCGGCGCCGCCTCTCCCCCACGCCGGAGGCGCGGCGCTTCGAGGCGGAGGTGGAGGCGCTGTTCGCCGCCGCAAGGCGGGTGGACCAGCTGGCCAGCGACATGCGCACCACCGGCGTGGGCGAGCTGCGCGTGGCCTGCCTGCCGCTGTTCGGGGCGGCGCTGATCCCGTCGCAGCTCGCCCGCTTCGCGCAGGGCAGCGGCCGGCCGCGCGTGGCGCTCACGGTGAACAGCTCGCACGAGGTGGTGGAGATGGTGCGGCGGGGCGGTGCCGATCTCGGCTTCGCCCTGCCGGTGCCGGCGATGCCGGCGCTGCACGCCGCGCCGCCCTACCGGCTGCCCGCCATGGTGCTGCTGCCGCCCGGCCACCCGCTCGCCGGGCGGGCGGAGGTGGCGCCGCGCGACCTGGAAGGGGAACCCTGCATCTCGCTCGGCGGCCAGTACCGGCTGCGCCATCTGGCGGACGAGCTGTTCGAGCGGCACGGCGTCTCCCGCCTGATGGCGGCGGAGACGCAGAACGCCCAGGCCGCCTGCGCCATGGTCGCCGCCGGCCTCGGCTTCGCGGTGACCGACCCGGTGACGGCGAGCGGCTTCGCCGGCGCGGCCCATCCGGTGCGGCTGGTGCCGGGCACGGTGTTCCACATCCATGTCCTGGCGCCGCCGGGGCGGCCGCTGCCGCTGCTGGCGCGGCGCTTCCTGCAGCAGGTCACGGCCGCGCTGGCGCCCCTCGGCGTGCGGCTGGCGGGGGGGATGCGCGCCCGCCCGCGCGGCGGCTGAGGGCGGCGCTCAGAGCGCCAGCTGCACCTTCACGTTCCGCGCGCGGTCGGCCGCCGCGGCGAAGGCGCGCGGCGCCTCGGCCAGGGGAAAGGTAGCCGTCAGCAGCGGCATCACGTCGATGGCGCCGCGCGCCAGCACCTCCACCGCCTGCTCGAACTCCTCCAGGAAGCGGAAGGTGCCGCGCAGGGTGATCTCCTTGGCCACCAGCAGGCTCACCGGCAGCGGCACCTCGCCGCCGATGCCGAGCTGGACCAGCGTGGCGCCGGGGCGTGCGGCCATCAGCGCCGCCGGCAGCGCCGCCGCCGCGCCCGAGGCCTCGAACACCACGTCGAAATGGCCCTTCTCCCGCCCGTAGGGCGCCAGCGCCTCCGGCGCCTCGCGCGTGTTCAGCGCATGGTCGGCGCCGAGGCGCGTGGCGAGGCGGAGCGGCGCCTCGGCGATGTCAGTCGCCACCACCTCGCGCGCGCCAGCCAGCCGCGCCACCAGGATCGTCAGCGCGCCGATCGGGCCGGCCCCCGTCACCAGCACCCGCCGGCCGAGCAGCGGCCCCGCCTGCCGCGCCGCGTGCAGGCAGACGGCGAGCGGCTCGGCGAAGGCGGCACGCTGCACCGGGAGCCCGGGCGGCAGCGGCACCGCCTGCGCCTCGGTGCAGACCAGGTACTCGCGGAAGCCGCCATCGACATGCGGCATCCGCATGGCGCTGCCGAGGAAGCGCATCTCCAGGCAGTGATGCGCGGCGCCCTCGCGGCAGTAGCGGCAGGCGCCGCAGGGGCGGCTCGGATTCACCGCGACGGCGTCGCCGGGCTTCACCCGCGTCACCCCCGGGCCGGTCTCCGCCACCTCGCCGGCGATCTCGTGCCCCAGCACCATCGGCTGGCGCAGCCGCACCGCGCCGAAGCCGCCATGCTGGTGGTAGTGCAGGTCCGAGCCGCAGATGCCGCCCGCCCGGATGCGCACCAGCACCTCGCCGGGGCCGGGGGCGGGCGTCTCCACCGGCTCGACCCGCAGGTCGTGCGGCGCGTGGATGACGGCGGCCATGGATTCGGTGGGCATGGTTCCTCCCCTGGCGTTCTTTCCCTGCGGCCCAGCATAGCCGCTTTCGCGCCGCGCGGAGGCCTTGCCGCCCGGGGGGGCGGATTGACAGACAATTCCCTCGGGGCCGAGAGTGGCGGGCGGCGGGAAGCGGCACCGGACAAGGCCGCCCCGCACCGGACAATGGGAGGACATGGTGGACGCACATGGCATGGACGTGGCTCCGGCCGCGACGGAGGAATGGCCCGGTGCGCTGTTCGCCCTGCTCAAATCCCACGGCATCCGGCAGGTCGCCTTCGTGCCGGATGCCGGGCATTCGCACCTGATCCGCCGCTGCGAGGAGGACCCGGACATCAAGGCCGTCGTCCTCACCACCGAGGAGGAGGGCATCGGGCTGATGCTGGGCGCCTGGCTCGGCGGCGAGCGCGGCGTGCTGCTGATGCAGAGCTCGGGCGTGGGCAACTGCATCAACATGCTCTCGCTCGCCACGCTGCACCGCACGCCGATGCCGATGATCGTGACGATGCGCGGCGATTTCGGCGAGTTCAACCCGGCCCAGGTGCCGATGGGCAACGCCACCCAGACCGTGCTGGAGGCCATGGGCACGCTGGTGCGCCGCGCCGACCACAGGGAGGACGTGGTGCCCACCGTGGACGCCACGCTGCGCATGGCCTTCAACACCTTCCGCCCCACCGCGACGCTGATCGGCCAGCGGGTGCTCGGCGCCAAGACCTTCGGCAAGGAGTGAGCCCATGGCGATGATATCCTCCGGCACGCTGGACCGCCGCGCCGTCGTCAACGCCCTGCTGGCCGAGCGGGGGGAGCTGGCGGTGATCGCCGGGCTGGGCGCGCCCGCCTGGGACATCACGGCGGCGGGCGACCACCCGCGCAACCTGCCGCTCTGGGGCGGCATGGGCTCGGCCGCCAGCATCGGGCTGGGGCTGGCGCTGGCGCAGCCGCGCCGCCCCGTGCTGGTCATCACCGGCGATGGCGAGATGCTGATGGGAATCGGCACGCTCGCCACCATCGCCGTGGCGCGGCCGCCCAACCTCTCCATCGTGGTGCTGGACAATGAGCACTATGGCGAGACCGGCATGCAGCGCACCCACACCGGGGCGGGGGTGGACCTGGCGGCCATGGCGCGCGGCGCCGGCATTCCGCGCGTCCATGCGGTGCGGGATGAGGCGGAGGTGGCGCCGCTGCGCGCGGCGATCCACGAGGCCTCCGGCCCGCTCTTCGCCCAGGTCAAGATCAAGGCCGACGCGCTGAAGCTGGTGCTGCCGCCGCGCGAGGGCGCCTATCTGCAGGCGCGCATGCGCGAGGCGATCCTGGGCCCGCAGGCGCATCTCGCCTGAGCGCGTGGGTGGCACCCCGCTCCACCCGGCCGCGCCGCCAGCAGGCATGACGGCCGTGGCCGAGGCTGCCGCCCCGCCGCCGCCCGGGGCGGCCCTTGCCCCGGCGCCCTCCTGCGGGGCGCTGTTCCTGGGCTTCCTCGGCCTCGGGCTGATCGGCTTCGGCGGCGTGCTGCCGATGGCGCGCCGCATGCTGGTGGAGGAGCGGCGCTGGCTCTCCGCCGAATCCTTCACCGAGTTGCTGGGGCTCTGCCAGTTCCTGCCCGGCGGCAACGTCATCAACCTCTCCGTGGCGGTGGGGATGGAGTTCCGCGGCGCCGCGGGCGCGGCCTCGGCGCTGCTGGGGCTGGTGCTGGGCCCGACCGCCATCGTCATCGGGCTGGGCGTGGTCTATGACCGCTTCCGCGACGACCCGACGCTGCAGCACATGTTCGCGGGCCTGGCCGCCGCCGCCGCCGGGCTGCTGGTCGCGACGGCGCTGAAGATGCTGGCGCCGCTGCGCCGCAACGGGCGGGCGCTGCTGGTGGTGGCCGCCACGCTCATCGCCATCGCCGTGGCGCGCTGGCCGCTGCTGCCCAGCCTGATGGTGCTGGCGCCGGCCAGCATCCTGCTCTGCGGGCGGCGCGGGCGGTGATGGGCACGCTGGCCGCGCTGGCCATCATCTTCGCGCAGCTCTCCCTGCTGGCCTTCGGCGGCGGCAACACCATCCTGCCGGAGATGCAGCGGCAGGTGGTGGAGGTGCACCGCTGGATGTCGGCGCAGGAGTTCGGCGCGCTCTTCGCGCTTGCCCAGGCGGCGCCGGGGCCGAACATGATGGTGGTGCCGCTGGTGGGCTGGCATGTGGCGGGCCTGCCGGGACTGCTGGTCTCGGCGCTGGCCAAGTTCGGCCCCTGCTCGGTGCTGACGGGGGTGGTGGTGGGGCTGTGGCGGCGCTTCAAGGACCGCCCCTGGCGGCGCGTGGTGCAGGCCGGGCTGGTGCCGCTGACGGTGGGGCTGGTCTCGGCGAGCGCCGTGCTGATCAGCGGCGCCACGGGCCGCACGGCGGGTCTGCTCGGCGTCACGGCGGGGGTGGCGGCGCTGTCGCTGCTGACGCGGCTGCACCCGCTCTGGCTGCTGGCGGCGGGCGCGGTGGCCGGCTTGGCGGGCGCCGGCGGCTGAGGGGCCGGCCCGACCGGGCCGGCTTGGCTCAGGCCTGGGGCTGCGGCGTCTGCGGGCCGGGGGGCGAGAGGGGCGGCACCTCGGTTGGCTGCGTCGGCGCGGGCACTTCCGGGCCGGGCACGCCAGGCGTCGCGGGGCTGGGCGGCAGGCCCGGCAGCTCCGGCGTCGGCCCGGGGGAGGGCGAGGCCGGGTTCTCATCCGGGCCGCGATAGGGCGGCAGGCCCGGCAGTTCCGGCGGCGCGGCGGGCTCGTCGGCGGCGCGCGTGACAGGCGCGGGGAAGGGCGTGGTCATGGCGGCCTCCATCTGTGACATGAGACCATAACGCCGCCCGGCCCCACCTGTTTGCAAAGCCGCAGCTGCCGCGGTTGCCCGCCTCAGTTGCCCGCCTCAGTTGCCCGTCTCAGTTGACGGTGATGCGGCCTTCCCGGATCACGCGGCTCCACTTGTCGCTCTCGCTGGCGATGTAGGCCGTCAGCGCCTCGGGGGTGGAGCCCCGCGCATCGGCGCCCGCCGCCGCCAGCCGCTCCTGCACCGTGCCATTGCCCAGGGCGGCGAGCAGGGCGCCGTTGAGGGTGGCGATGACCGGCTCCGGCGTGCCGGCCGGCACCATCACCGCGCCCCAGGAGGCGGCCTCGGCGGCGGGCAGGCTGATCTCCGCCATGGTCGGCACCTCCGGCAGAAGGCGCGAGCGGCGCGGGCCGGTAATGGCCAGCACCTTCACCGCCCCTGCCTGGATCTGGCCGATGGCGGAGGGAAGCTGGTCCAGCATCATCTGCACATTGCCCGCGATGGTGTCGTTCAGCGCCGGCGCGCTGCCGCGGTAGGGCACGTGCTGGATGTCGAGCCGCGCCGCCAGCTTGAACAGCTCGGCCACCATGTGGGTGGAGGAGCCGGAGCCGGCGGAGCCGAAGGACAGGCTGCCCGGGCGGCTCCGCGCCAGGGCGACCAGCTCCTGCGCCGTGCTCACCGGCAGGGCGCGGTTGACGATCAGCACATGGTCGGTGGTGAAGGTCATGGAGACCGGCGCCAGGCTCCGGCGCGGGTCGAAGCTCATGGTGCTGTAGAGATAGGGGTTGATGGTGAGGGTGCCGGTGGTGGCCATCACCAGGGTGTGGCCGTCCGGCGCGCTGTGCACCACGTTCTCCATGCCGATATTGCCGCCCGAGCCGGTGCGGTTCTCCACCACCACGGGCTGGCCCAGGCTGGCGCTCATGTGCTCGGCCAGCACGCGGGCCACCACGTCGGTCGCCCCGCCGGCGGGGAAGGGCACGACGAAGCGCAGCGGCCGCGAGGGCCGCCAGCCCGGCGCGGCGGCGCGGGCCTCGGGCAGCAGCGGCAAGCTCAGCAATGCGGCGCCGAGGCCGCGGCGTGTCAGGCGCATTCTGGGTTCCTCCCTCCGGCCCGGCCTGCCCCTCAGCAGACCGTGGCGTGACGTTCCTTCATGATGGCCAGGACCTCGTCCGGGTCCCGTTTCCACCAGGCGTGCGAGAGCAGCTCCACCTCGGCGAAGCCGCGGTAGCCGGCGGCCTCGACCATGGTGCGGATGCCGGCGATGTCGATGACGCCCTCGCCCGGCATGCCACGGTCGAAGACGAGGTCCGTGGTCGGCACCTTCCAGTCGCACAGGTGGAAACCGGCGATGCGGCGCCCGGCGCGCGCCACCTGCCGCGCCAGCTCAGGGTCCCACCACACGTGATAGACATCGAGCGCCACGCCGCTGCCCTCGCCCAGCGCGTCGCACAGATCGAGCGCCTGGCCGAGGGTGGAGAGCACGCTGCGGTCGGCGCAGGTCATCGGGTGCAGCGGCTCCAGCGCCAGCGTCACGCCGGCGGCGCGCGCCTCGGGCAGGATGGCGTGCAGCCCCTCGCGCACCATCTCGCGCGCGCCGGGCAGGTCCTTCGAGCCGGGCGGCAGCCCGCCGCAGACCAGCACCAGGCAGGAGGCGCCGATCGCCTCCGCCTCGGCGATGGCGCGGCGGTTGTCCTCGATGGCGGCGGCGCGGCCGGCGCGGTCGGCGGCCGGGAACATGCCGCCGCGGCACAGCCCGGTGACACGCAGCCCGGCATCGCGGATGCGCCGCGCCGCCTGCCCTACGCCCATGGCCTGCAGCACGTCCCGCCAGGGCGAGATGCCGGGGATGCCGTGCCGCGCGCAGCCCTCGATGCAGGCGGCGAGGTCCCACTTCTCCTTCACCGTCACGGTGTTGAGGGAGAGGGGGAACATCTCACGCCACCCCGTGCGTCGCCAGGAGCGACCGCATGCGCGTCACCGCCATCTCCGGGTCCCGCAGCAGCCCGGCCTTGTCGGCCAGGCGGAACAGCTCGGAGAAGTGCAGCAGGGAGCGGGCGGATTGCTGGCCGCCCACCATGACGAAATGGTCCTGGTGCCCGTTCAGCCAGGCCATGAACACCACGCCTGTCTTGTAGAAGCGCGTCGGCGCCTTGAAGATGTGGCGGGAGAGCGGAACGGTCGGCGCCAGGATCTCGTGGAAGGATGCGAGGTCGTTGCGCGAGAGGCTGGCCAGCGCGCCGCCCACCGCCGGCGCGATCGGGTCGAAGATGCCGAGCAGCGCGTCGGAATGGCCCTGCGCGTCGCCGGCGATCAGCTCGGCGTAGTTGAAGTCGTCGCCGGTGTACATGCGCACGCCGCCCTGGCCGTTGCGCGGCAGGCGGCGGCGCATCGAGATCTCCTTGTCCTTGTCCAGGAGCGAGATCTTCACGCCGTCCACCTTGTCGGCATGGGCGCGGATGACGTCGAGCGCCACCTCCATCGCCGCCCTGTGGTCGTGGTGGCCCCAGTAGCCTTCCAGCGCCGGGTCGAACATCTCGCCCAGCCAGTGGATGATCACCGGCTGCCGCACCTGGGAGAGGATGCGGCCATAGACGCGCTCGTAATCGGCCGGCGAGCGCGCCGCCTTGGCCAGGGCGCGGGAGGCCATCAGGATGATGCGCCCGCCCATCGCCTCCACCGCCGCGCATTGCTCCTCATAGGCGCGGATGACGTCGTCCACCGTCACCTCCGGGCCCGGGGCGAGATGGTCGGTGCCGGCGCCGGAGGCCATGCTGGCGTCGGGGAAGTCCTGCATGGCGTCGAGCGAGCGGCGGATCAGCGCCTGCGCGCCCGCCCAGTCCAGCCCCATGCCGCGCTGGGCGGTGTCCATCGCCTCCGCGACGCCGAGGCCCAGCGACCAGAGATGGCGGCGGAAGGCGATGGTGCGGTCCCAGTCGATGGCCACGTCCAGCCAGGGGTCCTGCTCGGCCAGCGGGTCCGCCACCACATGGGCGGCGGCGAGGGCGATGCGCGGGAAGGGCGGCTCGGCGCGGGCGAAATCGCGCGCCGGGCTGGTCTCGAAAGGCTCCAGCCGGCCACCGGCCACAGGCAGGTCGATACGCGGCATGGGCTTCAGGCCTCCAGCTTGGGCAGGTCGATCCAGCGGCGCTCGTTCCAGGATTGCAGCGCGGCCTCGGCCAGCTGCACGCCGCGCGCGCCGGAGAGCAGGTTCCACGGGTAGTCGTCCCGCTCGCCCGCCACATGCTTCAGGAACATCTCCCACTGCACACGGAAGCCGTTGGGATAGGGCTCGGTGTCCGGCACCTCCTCCCAGGCCGAGAAGAAGTCGATCGGCTGCGGGATGTCCGGGTTCCACACCGGCTTCGGCGTGTTGACGCGCGCCTGGGTGCGGCAGGTGGTGAGGCCGGCCACCGCGCTGCCCTGCGTGCCGTCGACATGGAAGGTGACGAGGTCGTCGCGGCGGACACGGGTGGTCCAGCTGCTGTTGACCTGGGCGATGATGCCGCCCGCCAGCCGGAAGGTGCAGTAGGCGGCGTCGTCCGCATCGGCCTCGTAGGGCGTGCCGTCCTCGGCGATGCGGCGCGGGATGTGCGTGGCGCCGAGGCAGGAGACGCTCTCCACCTCGCCGAACAGGTTGTCCAGCACGTAGCGCCAGTGGGGGAGCATATCGAGGATGATGCCGCCGCCATCGGCCTTGCGGTAGTTCCAGGACGGGCGCTGCGCCGGCTGCAGGTCGCCCTCGAACACCCAGTAGCCGAACTCGCCGCGCACCGAGAGGATGCGGCCGAGGAAGCCGCTGTCGATGACCATCTTCAGCTTGCGCAGGCCGGGCAGGAACAGCTTGTCCTGCACGATGCCGTTCTTGACCCCCGCCTGGCTGGCGCGGCGCGCCAGGTCCAGCGCGTCCTGCAGGTTCTCGGCCGAGGGCTTCTCGCAATAGATGTGCTTGCCGGCCGCGATGGCGCGGCGGATGAGGCCGGCGCGCAGCGCGGTGGCCGCGGCGTCGAAGAAGATCTCGTCCTGCGGGTCCGCCAGCGCCGCCTCGATGTCGGTGGTGACGCGGACGATGTTGTAGGCGCGGGCCAGTGCCTCCAGCTTCTCGCGGTTGCGGCCGACCAGGATCGGGTCCGGCATCAGCCGGTCGCCATTCGCCAGCCGCACCCCGCCCTCCTGCCGGATGGCCGCGATGGAGCGGATGAGGTGCTGGTTCATGCCCATGCGGCCGGTGACACCGTTCATGACGATGCCGATGCGGCGGTCTGCCATCCTGTCGTTCCCCCGTGCTTCCGGCGGCTTTGGCGCCGGAAAGGTAACCATACGGTTACTCTGCGCTCGCATGGCAACGGGCGTCAAGCGGCAAGCCGGCCCCCCGGGAAAAAAGTAACTGTATGGTTATGCCGGGCGGTCAGGCCCGCAGATAGCCCAGCACCACCTCGATGCAGTGCCGCTCGCGCGCCGCCAGCGCCGCCGGCTCGCCCAGCCCGGCACCGAAGACGGTGGAGAGGGTGTGCAGGTTGGCGATGTAGAAATGCCCCAGCGCCACGATGGTGACGTAGAGCTGCAACGGGTCCACGCCCCGGCGGAAGTCGCCCCCCGCCTCGCCGCGCGCCAGCACGGCGCGCAGCGTGTCGAGCAGCGGGGAGTAGAGTGCCGGCACCCGCTCGCTGCGGCGCAGATACTCGGCCTGGTGCAGGTTCTCTTGGTTCAGCAGGGCGACGAATTCCGGGTGGGCGGCGGTGTAGCGCAGGTTGAAGCGCACGAGCTGCGCCATGGCCTCGGCCGGCGGCAGGGCGGCGACATCCAGCGCCCGCTCCTCGGCCCGCTTGGCGGCATAGGCACCCTCCAGCACGGTGAGCCAGAGCGCCTCCTTGCTGCCGAAATAGGCGTAGAGCATCCGCTTGTTGGCGCCGGCCCGCGCGGCGATCTCGTCCACCCGCGCACCGGCCAGGCCGCGCAGGGCGAACTCCGCCCGCGCCGCCTCCAGGATGCTGTCCCGTGTCGCCATGGCGCGGGCGGAGCGCGGCTCCTTCACCGCAGCACGGGGGGCAGGGGTCTTCGCGGGCTGATCCAACAGGCTGCTCCTCGGGCCGGCAGGGGGCGGTGGGGCGTGCGCGATTCCGCCACCCGCCGTCAAGGGCCGCCTTCCGGTCCGCCTCAGGGCGCGGGGAAGCCGCGCGGGCGCAGCCCGGCATGCAGGAAGCGGATCATCGTGTAGACATCGAAGACCGGCAGCCCCAGCGCCCGCTGCAAGGCCGCGGCATAGGGCGGCATGTTGGTGCATTCCAGCACGATGGCGCCCACCTCCGGGTGCCGCCCCACCAGCGCCCGCCCGGCCTCCAGGATGTCCTGCTCGGCGAGGTCGATGTCGAGCTCCTCCTTCTCCGCCCGCACCAGCACGCGGTAGAGCTCGCGCCCCTTCTCGGTGCCGGCCATGGGGATGTCGGCCGGCACGCCGGCGGCCTCGAGGTGGCGCGGCGTCAGCGCGGCGGCGGAGACGGTGATGAGGCCGACGCGCCGCCCCGGCGGCAGCATGGCCTGCACCCAGGGCACCTGCATCAGGCTGCTGGTGGCGACGGGCACCGCCACATGCGCCGCCAGCTCCCGCTGGAACAGCGAGAGGAAGCCGCAGGTGGTGGTGATGGCCTCCGCGCCCTGGCGCACGAGATCCTCGGCGGCGGCCAGGAACTCCGGCAGCAGCCCTTCCGCGCCGCGCAGCACCACCCGCTCCGAGGTGGCGCCCCGCACCACGCGGTACAGCACGGGGAAGGGCCAGGTGGTGGCGTTGCCCATGTCGCCCGGGATGCGCGGGAAGCGCGTCTCCAGCATCAGGATGCCGAGCGGCGCGCCATAGACGGCCTTGCCGCCACGGGCGATGCCGCGGCGGGGCGGGGAAGGGGTGGTGGTCATGTCGTCCCTCGGCAGAGAAGGGCGGAGAGCGGCGCGGGGCCTCTCTCCGCCCGGGGCGGTGCCGATAGGGGAATACAGCGCCGCCGCCGGCGCAAGGGGCGGGCGGCAGCCTCCGCGCGGGAGGCGCCGCCCGGCCGCGTCTCACGCGAACATGTAGTCGGAGCTGGCGAGGTTGGTGACGCCTTGCAGGGTGACATGGTCCACCGAGCCATCGGCTGCCTTGATGGCGAAGACGCTGCTGCCCTCGTGGTAGATGCTGGCGCCCTTGCCGAAGCCTTCC
>NZ_JBHSCH010000082.1:0-17381 GCF_042651065.1 Teichococcus aestuarii | reverse complement strand
GCCAGCCGCAGCCGCGCCGCCGGCAGCCCGGCGCGCGGCGCGCTGGCGGCCTGGGCCAGGGCGCGGAACGCCGCCACGGAGACGCCCGCGCGCTCCGCGTACTTCGCCGCCGCCGCCTCCTGGCCCAGCTTGCGCAGGATGCCGGGCGTGTGGTCGTTGAAGGCCAGCAGGTGCACGCGCCCGGCGGCGATGTCAGCCACCGCCTCGTCCAGCGCCTCGAGATTGTCCGCCTCGAAGCGCAGGTGCACGCGCAGGTCGGCGCCGCGCCAGCCGCCCGGCGTGGCGCGCAGTGCGGCGAGCCCGGCCAGCAGCGTCCGCCAGGCCTGGAGGGAGCGCAGCCCCGGCTCCCAGGAGAGCGTCACGCCAAGGAAGGCCGTGGTGATGCCGGCCGCCAGGAGCTGCGCCGCCGAATCCCGCAGCGCCAGCGCCGGCGGCAGGGCCACGCCCGGGCGCGGCTGGAACTGCCGCTCATGCGCGTCGCCATGGATGTCGACGATGCCGGGCAGCACCAGCGGCCCGCCCGCGCCGGGGCGCAGCGCCCCGCCCTCGCCTGCCAGCACGGTGCCACCCTCGATCAGCCACTCATCTGTTCCACGGGCTGTTCCACTGGCCTGCATCATGCTGCTCCCGCGCCGTCCTCGATGACGATCTGCACGCGCCCGGCGGCGTAGCGCGACAGGGTGTGGTCGATCGGCCGACCCTCGGGGTCGGTCGTCAGTGCCTCGGAGATCATCACCGGGCGGGCGCGGGCCTGCTGCAGCTGCTCCGCCTCCTCGGCGGTGGGCATCCGGGCGGTCAGCCGCGTCCAGGCGCGGCGGTAGTCGGCCACGCCGCAATCGGCCAGCGCCCGGGTGATGGAGCCATGCCCCCGCGCCAGCGAGGCCGCCATGGCGGCGAAGCGCGGCAGCGGGAAGTGGTGAAGGCCGAGCACCACGGGGCGGCCATCGGCCAGGCCCAGCCGCTCCACCGCCAGCACCGGCGCGCCGGGGGCGAGGCCCAGCGCCTCGGCCACCGCGGCCTCGGCCGGCACCTCCCGCGCCCAGAGGATGCGCCCCTCCGGCTCCCGCCGCTGCGCGCGGATCAACTCGGAGAAGCGGGTGCGCGGGCCGAGGCGGTAATCCACCACATCCTCCGCCACGAAGGAGCCGCGCCCCTGCTCGACGCGGATCAGCCCCCGCTGTGCCAGGGAATCCAGCGCCCGCCGCGCCGTGTGGCGGTTCACGCCGTGCTGGGTGGCGAGGCTGGCCTCGGTGGGCAGGCGCTCACCCGGCGCCAGCGTGCCGCGGGCGATCATCTCCTCCAGCGCGGCGGCGATCTGCCGCCACAGCGCCACGCCTTCCCCGCGCGCCAGTGTCGCGCCCATGTCCTCGGGCGTCATCGAAACTTCAACTCCATCGGGGCTCCGGCATGCCAGTTTCGCGTTGACGATACTGCGGCGGATATCTAGTCGTCTAGACATCTTCAACGGCCGCCGAGGTCCACCCTTGCCCGAACCCGCCCCCACCCCACCGCCCAATGCGGCGCCCGAGACGGCCGCGCGGCAACGCTGGATGGCGGTGCTGGCGCGCACCGGCCTGGCCGCGCTGGAAGCCCGCCTCGCCGGCGCGCCGCCCCTGCCGCCGCACACCCGCCTGCGTGGCCCGGAGACCGGCCTCGTCATGCTGCGCGGGCGGGCGGGCGGCGATGGCGGCCCGTTCAACCTCTCCGAGATGACGGTCACCCGCTGCGCCGTGCGGCTGGCGGATGGCACCGTGGGCCATGCCTACGTGGCCGGGCGCGACAAGGCCCAGGCCGAGCTGGCCGCGCTGCTGGACGCCGCCTTGCAGGACCCGGCGCGGCGCCCGGCGCTGATGGCGGCGGTGATCGAGCCGCTGGCCGAGGCCCAGGCCGGGGCCGCCGCGGCCGAGTCCCGCAAGGCCGCCGCCACCCGCGTGCAGTTCTTCACCATGGCGACGATGCGATGATGCAGCCCGGCTTCACCGACCCCGTGCTGGACGGGCAATCCGTCTTCCGCGCCGTGCTGGAGGCGACGAGCCGCCCCGGCCGCGTGCAGGAGATTTCCGCCGGCCTCACGCCGCCCACGCCGCTGCACCCCGCCACCGCCGCCGTGCTGCTGACGCTGGCCGATGCCGAGACGCCGGTCTTCTCCGATGCCGGCGCGGCCGCCGCCGAATGGCTGCGCTTCCATGCCGGCTGCCCGCTGGTGGCGGCCCCCGCCACCGCCGCCTTCCTGCTCGCCACCGGCACGCCGCCGGCGCTGGAGGCGATCGGCCTGGGCTCGGACGAGGCGCCGCAGGAGGGCGCCACGCTGGTGCTGCAGGTGGCGTCCCTGGCCGAGGGCGGCGCGCTGCGCCTGAGCGGCCCCGGCATCGAGCATGAGCACCGGCTGCAGGTGGAGGGGCTGCCCGAGGGCTTCCTCGCCGCCCGCGCCGCGCTGGCGCCGCTCTACCCGCGCGGGGTGGACATCATCCTCTGCGCCGGCACGCGGATCGCGGCGCTGCCGCGCACAACCACCGTAACGGAGGGCTGAGCCATGGCCTATGTCGCCGTCAAGGGGGGCGAGCGGGCGATCGGCAACGCCCATGCCTGGCTGGAGGAGACGCGGCGGGGCGACCCGTCCGTGCCCGCCCTCTCCGTCGCGCAGATCGAGGCGCAGATGGGCCTCGCCGTGGACCGGGTGATGGCCGAGGGCGCCTGCCACGACCGCGGCCTCGCGGCACTCGCTATCAAGCAGGCCCAGGGCGACCTGATCGAGGCGGCCTTCCTGCTGCGCGCCTACCGCACCACCCTGCCCCGCTTCGGCCATGCGCTGCCGCTGGAGACGGGCGCCATGCGCATCCGCCGCCGCATCTCGGCCACCTACAAGGACCTGCCCGGCGGGCAGGTGCTGGGGCCGACCTACGACTACACCCACCGCCTGCTCGACTTCGCCCTCGCCGCCGAGGGCGCGCCGCCGCCGCCCGCGCCGCAGGCCGAGGCGCCGCAGGAGCACGCCCCGCATGTGACGGAGCTGCTGGCGCGCGAGGGGCTGATGGCGCGCGAGGCGGATGCCCGGGGCGAGCCGGCCGACCTGACCCGCGCCCCTCTGGCCTTCCCCGCCAGCCGCGCCGCCCGGCTGCAGAACCTGGCGCGCGGCGACGAAGGCTTCCTGCTCGGCCTCGGCTACTCCACCCAGCGCGGCTACGGCAACAGCCACCCCTTCGTCGGCGAGATCCGCCAGGGGAGCGTGACGGTGTGCCTGATGCCGCCGGAACTGGGCTTCGAGATCGAGATCGGCGAGATCGACGTCACCGAGTGCCAGATGGTCAACCAGTTCCACGGCTCGAAGGCCGAGCCGCCGCAGTTCACCCGCGGCTATGGCCTCACCCTGGGCCGGGGCGAGCGCAAGGCGATGGCCATGGCGCTGGTGGACCGCGCCCTGATGGCCGGCGAGCTGGGCGAGGAGCGCACCGCCCCCGCGCAGGACGAGGAGTTCGTCCTGCTGCATTCCGACAATGTCGAGGCCACCGGCTTCGTCGAGCACCTGAAGCTGCCGCACTACGTGGACTTCCAGAGCGAGTTGGAGGTGGTGCGCCGGATGCGCGCCACCGCCGAGGCCGCGCTGCGGGCCATCGCAGAGCCGGCGCGCGAGGAGGAGGTGGCGGAATGAGCCACGAACCCGGTTCCCAGTTTGGCGGCTACAACTTCGCCTATCTGGACGAGAACACGAAGCGGATGATCCGCCGCGCGCTGCTCAAGGCCGTGGCGATCCCCGGCCACCAGGTGCCTTTCGGCGCGCGGGAGATGCCGCTGCCCTATGGCTGGGGCACCGGCGGCATCCAGGTGACGGCCGCCATCCTCGGCCCGCGCGACGTGCTGAAGGTGATCGACCAGGGGGCGGACGACACCACCAACGCCGTCTCCATCCGCCGCTTCTTCAGCCGCGTGGCGGGGGTGCGCGGTACCACCCGCACCGCCGAGGCCACCATCATCCAGACCCGCCACCGCATCCCCGAGACGCCGCTGACCGAGGCGCAGACCCTCGTCTACCAGGTGCCGATGCCGGAGCCGCTGTTCCGCCTGGAGCCGCGCCTCGCCGAGACGCGCCGGATGCACGCGCTCGCCGATTACGGGCTGATGCATGTGAAGCTCTACGAGGACATCGCCCGCCACGGCCATGTCAGCACCGCCTACAGCTACCCGGTGATGGTGGGCGGGCGCTACCTGATGTCCCCCTCGCCGATCCCGGCCTTCGACAACCCGAAGATGCACCGCATGCCCGCCCTCCAGCTCTTCGGCGCCGGGCGCGAGAAGAAGATCTACGCCGTGCCCCCCTACACCGAGGTTCGCAGCCTGGATTTCGAGGACCACCCCTTCCGCCCGCACCGCGCCGACGGGTGCTGTGCCCTGTGCGGCTCCACCACCTCCTATCTCGACGAGGTGCTGACCGACGACCGGGGCGGCCGCATGTTCGTCTGCTCCGACACCGACTATTGCGAGGAACGCCAGGAGGCGGCCGCCACCGCCGCCCCGGCCTCCACGACCCCGGCGCCCGAGACGGAGGGCGTGGCATGAGCGCCCCCCTGCTGGAAGCGAAGGGCCTGAACCTCGCCTTCGGCGCCGTGCGGGCGCTGGACGACGTGGCCATCGACATCCACCCCGGCGAGGTGGTGGCCATCGTCGGCGAGAGCGGCTCGGGCAAGTCCTCGCTGCTGCGGGTGCTGGCCGGGCAGATGCGCCCCGATGCGGGCACCGTCCTCTACCGCGACCCCGCCGGCACCGCCCACCCGGTGCACGGCATGGGCGAGGCCGCGCTGCGCCGGCTGATGCGCACCGACTGGGGCTTCGTCCACCAGAACGCGCGGGATGGCTTGCGCATGGGCGTCTCGGCCGGCGGCAATGTCGGCGAGCGGCTGATGGCCATCGGCGCCCGCCACTATGGCGGCATCCGCGAGGAGGCCACCGAGTGGCTGAAGCGCGTCGAGATCGACCCGGCGCGCATCGACCACCTGCCCCGCACCTTCTCGGGCGGCATGCAGCAGCGGCTGCAGATCGCCCGCACGCTGGTCACCCGCCCCCGCCTGGTGTTCATGGACGAGCCCACGGGCGGTCTGGATGTCTCCGTCCAGGCCCGGCTGCTGGACCTGATCCGCGCCCTGGTGGCCGATCTCGGCATCGCCGTGCTGCTGGTGACGCACGACATCGCCGCCGCCCGCCTGCTCGCCCACCGCATCCTCGTCATGCGGCGCGGCCAGGTGGTGGAGCACGGCCTGACCGACCGGGTGCTGGACGACCCGCAGCACCCCTACACGCAACTCCTCGTCGCCTCGGTGCTGGCCGCATGAGCATTTCCGAAAGCGCCCTCTGGACGGAGGGCCTGGGCAAGAGCTTCCGGCTGCATCTCCAGGGGGGCCTGCGCATCCCGGTGCTAGCGGATGTGGACCTCGCGGTGAAGCCCGGGGAGTGCGTGGCGCTCTCCGGCCCCTCGGGCGCCGGCAAGTCCACCCTGATGCGCTGCCTCTACGGCAATTACGGCGCCGAGCAGGGCCGCATCTGGCTGCGCCACCAGGGCGCGCCGGTGGAACTGACCGCCGCCGATGCCCGTGCCACGCGGGAGATCCGGCGCCACACGCTGGGCTATGTCTCGCAGTTCCTGCGCGTCATCCCGCGCGTCGGCGCGCTCGACATCGTGGCCGAGCCGCTGATCGCCCGCGGCGCGGCGCCCGATGCGGCGCGTGCCCGGGCGCGGGAGCTGCTGCTGCGGCTGAACCTGCCAGAGCGGCTGCACCACCTGCCCCCCGCCACCTTCTCGGGCGGCGAGCAGCAGCGGGTGAACCTTGCCCGCGGCTTCGCCCCCGGCTACCCCCTCCTCCTGCTCGACGAGCCGACCGCGAGCCTCGACGCCGCCAACCGGGCGGTGGTGATCGGCCTGATCGGCGAGGCCAAACAGGCCGGGGCGGCGCTGATCGGCATCTTCCACGATGTGGAGGTGCGCGACCAGGTCGCCGACCGTCTCTTCGAAGTGTTGCCCATCCAGGACGCCGCATGACCCCCGAGACCATCCTGACCAACGCCCTGCTCGTGCTGCCGGACCGGGTGGAGCCCGGCACGCTGGTGCTGCGCGACGGGCGGATCGCCGAGATCCAGCCGGGCCTGAGCCGCGCCCCCGGCGCGCTGGACCTCGACGGGGACCACCTGATCCCCGGCGTCATCGACGTCCACACCGACAATCTGGAGCGGCAGGTGCAGCCGCGCTCCCTGGCGCGCTGGCCCTCCCGCTCCGCCTTCCTGTCGCATGATTCGCAGACGGCGGCGGCCGGCGTCACCACCGTGCTGGACGCGCTCTGCCTCGGCGACCTCGGCTTCGACGCCGAGCGCACCGAGACCTTCCTCAACGGCGTGCGCGACCTCGACGCGCTGGCGCCGACCGGCCTGCTCAAGAGCGAGCACTACCTGCATCTCCGCTGCGAGCTGCCGGCGGCCGACATGCTGCCGCTGGTCGAGACGGTGGCCGAGCACGGCGCGGTGCGCATGGTCAGCCTGATGGACCACACCCCCGGCGTCGGCCAGTACGCCGATATCGAGCGCTACCGGCAGATGCGGGTGCGCGGCGGCAAGTCCATCGCCGAGGTGGACCGCCGCATCGAGGAGCTGGTGGCGCAGCGCAACCGGCTGCGCGGCCCGCAGCGCCGGGCGCTGCTGGACCGCTTCGGCGGGCGGGACATCGCCCTGGCCAGCCATGACGACTGGCACGCCGACGAGATCGCCGAGAACGCCGCCGACGGCGTGCTGATCTCCGAGTTCCCCGTCTCGATGATGGCCGCCGAGGCGGCGCGGGCGGCGGGGATGGAGATCATCGCCGGCGCGCCCAACATCGTGCGCGGCGGCAGCCATTCGGGCAACGTCGCCGCCGCCGACCTCGTCCGCGCCGGGCTGGTGGACGTGCTGGCCAGCGACTACGTGCCGCCGGCCATGATCGAGGCCGCCTGGCGCGCGGCGGGCGAGATCGGCCTCGCCGCCGCCATCGCCACCATCACCGAGGCGCCAGCGCGGATGCTGCGCATGGCCGACCGTGGCCGCATCGCCGAGGGGCTGCGCGCCGACCTCGTCCGCATCCGCCCGCTGGAGGGCCCGAACGGCCCGATGCCCGTGGTGCGTACCGTGTGGCGCGCCGGGGAGCGCATCGCGTGAACCCCGATCCCGCCATCGGCAACGACCCCGCCAGCACGCGCCTCGCCCTCTACTGGGCGCCGGAGCTGGAGGACCCGCTGCACGCGGCGGCCTCCGCCTGGCTGGGGCGGGATGCCGAGACGGGCGCCACCCTGCCCCAGGCGCCGCTGCCGGGGGTGGAGATTGGCGAGATCACCGCCGATGCGCGGCGCTACGGCTTCCACGCCACGCTGAAGCCGCCCTTCCGCCTTGGCACCACCTATGCCGAGGCACGGGCGGCGGCGATGGACCTCGCCGCGCGCACCCGCCCCTTCGCCCTGCCGCCGCTGCGGGTGGCCGACCTCGACGGCTTCCTGGCGCTGCGCGAGGTGACGCGCTGCCCGGAGCTGCACGCCTTCGCCGATGACTGCGTGCGCGCGCTGGAGCCGCACCGTGCCCCCGCCACCGCCGCCGAGATCGCCCGCCGCCGGCCGGAGCGGCTGCCGGAGCGCGAGCGCGGCTACCTGGCGGAGTGGGGCTACCCGCATGTGTTCGAATCCTGGCGCTTCCATCTCACCCTCTCCCGCCGCCTGAGCGCGGCGGAGATGGCGGTGGTGCGCCCGGCGGCCGAGGCGGCGCTCGGCGCCGTGGCCGGCCGGCCGCGCTTCGTGCGCCAGCTCTGCCTGTTCACCCAGGCCGGGCCGGATTCGCCCTTCCTGATCGCAGAGCGATTGCCTCTGCTGGGCTGAGCCGCCGGCTGTCCACCGCCTGGGCGGCGCCGCCGCGCCTTGCCCAGGCTTTGGGCAAGGCCACACCGCGCGGGGCCAGAAAGCCGGGCCGAGAGGCCTTCGCAGCGGTGGCCGGCGGGGTCTAGCGTGGCGCCCTCCGGAGGGGTGGGCGCCATGCGCATCGACGCGATGAACTGGATGCAGGTGGAGGAATGGCTGCGGCGGGACGACCGCGCCGTGCTCCCCCTCGGCTCCACCGAGCAGCACGCCCAGCTCAGCCTCGCCGTGGACAGCATCCTGGCCGAGCGCGTCTCGGTGGAGGCGGCGGAGCCGCTCGGCGTGCCGGTCTTCCCCGTGCTGCCCTACGGCATCACGCCCGGCTTCCTGGCCTATCCCGGCACCGTCACGCTGCGCGCCGAGACGCATCTGCGCGTGGTGCGGGACGTGCTGGAGAGCCTCCACCGCACCGGCTTCCGCCGCATCCTCGTCGTCAACGGCCATGGCGGCAACGACCCGGCGCGCACGGCGGCGCTGGAATTCATGGCCGACCATCCGGACTGCCGGATCCGCTTCCACAACTGGTGGAACGCGCCGCGCACCATCGCCCGCGTCCGGCATTACGATCCGGTCGGCACCCATGCCTCCTGGATGGAGAACTTCCCCTGGACGCGGCTGCCCAACCTGGCCGCGCCGGACGGCGCCAAGCCGGTGGCCGACACCGAGCGCCTGCGCGCCCTGCCCCCCGCCGCGGCGCGCCGCCTGCTGGGCGACGGCAATTTCGGCGGCCGCTACCAGCGCGACGATTCCGAGATGCTCGACATCTGGGCGGTGGCGGTGGCCGAGACGCGCGAGATCCTGGCGGAAGGCTGGGCGTGAGGCACCCGCGCGGCGACCGCGTGACGCGCCAACCGGCCCTCCGATTCACGCCCCGATTGACGCCCTTGTCGCTCCGATCCTACGCTTCCCCGCAACAATCGCGGCCGCATGGCGAAACCCAGCCCGCGCCGCCCAGCAACCGAGGTGTGGTCATGCAACGTCGTCAATTCCTGTCGGCCGGCGTGGCGGCCGCGCTGCTTCCCGGCCTGCCCGTGCCGGCGCTCGCCCAGGGCGCCGCCTCTCGCACCCTGACGGTGGGCGTGCGCACCGGGCCGGAGAGCATCGACCCCCACTGGTCCACCCTCGGCGGCCATATCGAGGCGCTGCGCCACATCTTCGACAGCCTGGTGGGCCAGGACGAGAATCTCGGCCTGCAGCCCGGCCTCGCCCTGTCCTGGAAGGCGGTGGACGACACCACCTGGGAGTTCAAGCTGCGCGACGGCGTGAAGTTCCACGACGGCTCGGACTTCACGGCCGAGGACGTGAAGTTCTCGCTCGAGCGCATCCCGGTGGTGACCGGCCCGATGAGCATGACGCTCTACACCAAGCGCGCCACCGGCGCCGAGGTGGTGGACCGCCTCACCGTGCGGGTGAAGACCAACGGCCCCGCCCCCTCCCTGCCGAACGATTTCAGCCGGCTGATGATCGTCAGCCACAAGATCGGCATGGAGCCGCGCAACGAGCAGTTCAACTCCGGCCAGGCCGCCATCGGCACCGGGCCGTTCCGCTTCGTCAAGTGGGAGCCGCGCGGCGACCTCGTGCTGGAGCGCAACGAGGGCTGGTGGGGGGGTGCCCAGCCCTGGGCGCGCGTCATCCGCCGCGAGATCCCGAACGACGCGGCGCGCATCGCGGCGCTGAAGAGCGGGCAGGTGGACATCGCCAACTACATCCCCGCCACCGACGTGGCGGCGCTGCAGCGCGACAGCACCATGGACGTGGTGGTGGGCGACAGCGTCTATGTCTTCAACGTCTACTTCAACCTTGCCGAGAAGCTGCCGAAGCCGGTGAAGGTGGATGGCAAGGAGATCGCCGCCAATCCCTTCCTCGACCCCCGCGTGCGCGAGGCGATGGACCTCGCCATCGACCGCCGGGCGCTCGCCCGCGTGGTGTTCGAGGGGCTGGCCAAGCCGATGAGCCAGCTGATGCCGGACAATTTCTTCGGCTCCAGCAAGAACCTGCCGGAGCGCCGGCCGGACCTCGCCCGCGCCAAGGCCCTGCTGGCCGAGGCCGGCTACCCGAAGGGCTTCGAGGTGGAGCTGTTCTCCACCAGCAACCGCCTGCCCGGCGACAGCGCCCTGTGCGAGGCGCTGGCGCAGCAATGGTCGCGCCTGGGGCTGAAGGTGGCGCCGAACGCGCTCACCGGCACGGTGTTCTTCCCCGCCAGCACCCGCGGCGAGTACAGCCTGCAGATGTCCGGCTGGGGCACCCTGACCGGCGAGGCCGCCTACACCTACGGCGCGCTGCTGCACAAGCCGGACGCGCAGAAGGGCTTCGGCGGCTTCAACCGCTCGAACTATTCCAACCCCGAGGTGGACAGGCTGCTGGAGCAGGGCAGCGCCGAGCTGGATGACGCCAAGCGTCGCGCCCTGTTCGAGCGCGCCACCGAGATCAGCATGAAGGACCGGCCGATGCTGCCGATCGTCATGCCGCAGACCGTGTGGGCGATGGGCAAGGGCAAGTTCAGCTTCACCACCCGGGTGGACCAGGAGACGCTGGCCCACCGCATCACCCCCAAGGCCGGCTGAGGCAGAGAACCGCGCGGCCATGCTGGGCTTTCTCCTCGGGCGCCTGGCGCAGGCCGCGCTGGTGATGCTGGTGATGTCGGTGCTGGTGTTCCTGGGCGTCTATGCCATCGGGAACCCGATCGACGTGCTGATCGACCCCGCCGCCTCGCCCGACATGCGGGCGGCGCTGATCCGGCAGTACGGGCTGGACCTGCCACTGTGGCAGCAATACGGGCATTTCCTCGGCAATGTGCTGAGCGGGGATTTCGGCAACAGCTTCGTCTTCCGCATCCCGGTGATGTCGCTGATCCTCTCCCGCCTGCCGGCGACTCTGGAGCTGGCCGTCACCGCCATGCTGATCGCCACCCTGCTCGGCGTGCCGCTCGGCATCTGGGCGGGCTACCGGCCGGAGGCGCGCTCCAGCAAGGTCATCATGGCGGCCTCCGTGTTCGGCTTCTCGGTGCCCACCTTCTGGGTGGGGCTGCTGCTGATCCTGGCCTTCTCGGTGGAGTTCCGCTGGCTGCCCTCGGGCGGGCGTGGCCCGGCGGGTCCGCTCGGCCTCAGCATCTTCAGCGCCGATGGCTGGACCTACCTGCTGCTGCCGGCGCTCAACCTCTCGCTGTTCAAGCTCGGCCTGCTGATCCGCCTGGTGCGCGCCGGCACGGAGGAGGTGATGGCCAGCGAGCATGTCCGCTTCGCCCGCGCGCAGGGCCTGCCGGAATGGCAGGTGGTGGGGCTGCATGTGCTGAAGAACATCGGCATCCCCATCGTCACGGTGTTCGGGCTGGAGTTCGGCTCCACCCTCGCCTTCGCGGTGGTGACCGAGACGGTGTTCAACTGGCCCGGCATGGGCAAGCTGATCATCGAGAGCATCACCGCGCTCGACCGGCCGGTGATGGTCGCCTACCTCATCCTCGTCGTGCTGCTCTTCGTGGTGATCAACCTCGTGGTGGAACTGACCTATGGCTTCCTGGACCCGCGCGTGCGGCTGAAGAGCGGCGCGTGAGCGGCGCCATCGCCGAGGGCTGGCGCGAATACCGGCGCAGCCCCGTCGCCGTCGCCGCGCTGCTGGTGGTGCTGGCCATCGTGGCGCTCGCCCTCCTCGCCCCCTGGATCGCGCCGCAGGACCCCTACGACCAGGCGGGGCTCGACCTGTTCGACGCCCGCCTGCCCCCCGGCGAGGTGGGCTCGGGCGGCTATGTCCACTGGCTCGGCACCGACAATGCGGGGCGGGACCTGCTCTCGGCCATCCTCTACGGGCTGCGCCTCAGCCTGATGATCTCCGTCTCGGCCGGCACGGTGGCGCTGGTGCTGGGCACCGCCATCGGCCTCTCGGCGGCCTATTACGGCGGCTGGTTCGGCGCGCTGGCGATGCGGGTGGTCGATCTCCAGCTCTCGCTGCCGGCCATCCTGCTGGCGCTGGTGCTGGTGGCCATGCTGGGCCAGGGCGTGCCGCAGCTGATGGCGGCGCTGGTCGCCGCGCAATACGCCTATTTCGCCCGCACCGCCTATGGCGCGGCCAGCGCCGAGCGGCGCAAGGACTATATCGAGGCGGCGCTCTCCACGCCGCTCTCCGGGCGCCGCGTGCTGCTGCGCCACCTGCTGCCCAACACCCTGCCGCCGCTGATCGTGGTGGTGACGGTGCAGATCGCCACCGCCATCTCGCTGGAGGCGACGCTCTCCTTCCTCGGCCTCGGCCTGCCGATCACGCGGCCCTCGCTCGGCCTGCTGATCTCCAACGGCTTCCAGTTCCTGCTCTCGGGCCGCTACTGGATCTCGGTCTATCCCGGCATCACGCTGATGGTGACGGTGCTGGCCATCAACCTGGTGGGCGACCAGCTCCGCCAGGTGCTCAACCCGAAGCACCGCCGATGAGCACCGTGAAGGAAGCCCCCCCCGCTTTGGAGGTGCGCGGCCTGCGCACCCAGTTCCCCGGCCGCCAGGGCCTCGTCCGCGCGGTCGATGGCGTTTCCTTCGCCATCCGCCGTGGCGAGATCCTGGGGCTGGTGGGCGAGAGCGGCTCGGGCAAGTCGGTCACCGGCTTCTCCATCCTCGGGCTGGTGGAGCCGCCGGGGAAGGTGGTCGCCGGCGAGGTGCTGCTGGCCGGCCGGCGGATCAGCGGCCTCGACGGCGGCGCGCTGCGGCGCATCCGCGGCGCCGAGGTGGCGATGGTGTTCCAGGACCCGCTGATGACGCTGAACCCGGTGCTGCGCATCGGCACCCAGATGGCCGCCGCCGTGCGCGCGCATGACCGCGTCAGCCGCGCCGCCGCCTGGGACCGGGCGGAGCAGGCGCTGACCACCGTGGGCATCCCGAGCCCGCGCGCGCGGCTCGACGCCTACCCGCACCAGCTCTCGGGCGGCATGCGGCAGCGCGTGGCCATCGCCACCGCGCTCCTGCACCGGCCCAAGGCCATCATCGCCGACGAGCCGACCACGGCGCTCGACGTCTCCATCCAGGGGCAGATCCTGGCCGAGGTGCGGCGCCTGGCCGACGAGACCGGCACCGCCTTCCTCTGGATCACCCACGACCTCGCGGTCGTCTCCTCGCTGGCCGACGCGCTCTGCGTCATGTACGCGGGGCGCGTGGTGGAGCGCGGCCCGGCGGATGCCGTCATCGCCGCGCCGCGCCACCCCTACACGGTGGCGCTGGTGGGGTCCGTCCCCTCCGGGCACGCGCCGGGGGCGCGGCTGCCGCAGCTCGCCGCCGGCCTGCCGCCGCGCGGCGCCGATGGCGCCCCCGATTCCGGCTGCCCCTTCCGCACCCGCTGCCCGCGCGCCACGGAGGTCTGCGCCACCCCGCCGCCGGAGCGGGATTTCGGCGCCGGCCACACCGCCCTCTGCCATCACCCCGTGGAGGCCGCCGCATGAGCGAGCTGCTGCGCATCGAGCGGGCCAGCAAGCGCTTCCGCCAGCCCGTGCCGCTGGGCGACCGGCTGGCGGCCTGGCTCGGCCGCCCGCGCCCGCCGCGCGCCGTGCAGGCCGTCACCGATGTCTCGCTCACCGTGGCGCGGGGCGAGGTGGTGGGGCTGGTGGGCGAGAGCGGCTGCGGCAAGTCCACCCTCGGGCGGATGGTGGCCGGCATCTACACGCCGAGCGAGGGCGCCGTGCTGTTCGAGGGCGCGCCGGTCATGCCCGGCGGCCACAAGCGCAGCCCGCGCGTGCAGATGATCCACCAGGACCCCTTCGCCAGCCTCGACCCGCGCATGAAGGTGGGCGAGACGGTGGCGGAAGGCCCGGTGGCGCACGGCATCGTCTCCCGCGCCGGGGCGGATGCGCTGGTGGCGGAGACGCTGCGGCGCGTCGGCCTCGACCCCGCCCTGCGCAACCGCTACCCGCACCAGTTCTCCGGCGGGCAGCGGCAGCGCGTGGCCATCGCCCGCGCGCTGGCCCTGAACCCGGCGCTGCTGGTGCTGGACGAGCCCGTGGCCTCGCTCGACGTCTCCATCCAGGCGCAGGTGCTGAACCTGTTCATGGACCTGCGCGAGGCCGCGGCGGGCGGCTCGGGGCTGACCAGCCTGTTCATCAGCCACGACCTCGGCGTGGTGCGGCACGTCTCGGACCGCGTGGCCATCATGTATCTCGGCCGCATCGTCGAGCTGGCGCCGACGCGCACCCTCTACGCCGCCCCCGCCCACCCCTACACCCGCGCCCTGCTCGACAGCGTGCCGAGGCTCGGCCAGGGGCGCGGCGTGTTCCACCCCATCGCGGGGGAGCTGCCCTCGCCCCTGGCGCCGCCGCCCGGCTGCCACTTCCACCCGCGCTGCCCGCATGCGGGGCCACGCTGCCGGGTGGAGGCGCCGGCGCTGCTGCCGGTGGCGCCCGGGCAGAGCGCCGCCTGCCACCTGCACCATGGCGGCACGGGGGCCGCCGCCACCGCCTGACGCCGGGGCGGAAGCGGCCCGGAAACCGGGCGGATATCAAAACATCCTGTTGCCTGCGGCCCTCCCGGCCCCTTTAAGAAGGGTGGGATGGTTGTGGGGCAAGCGCCGCCGTTCCATCTGTTGCGCTTGCACCTGGCGGCCATGCTCAAGGCATACGCCATGGGCGCAGGCTATCGACGGAGGAGACGGGCTGGATGGAAGAAGCCTCAGGCAACCGCGCGGCGGCACTGGAGGCGGAGAACGCAGCCCTGCGTGAGCAGCTCCAGGCCTACGAGACGATCACCCAGTTCGGCAGCCGCCTCGTGGCGGAGCTCGACCTGAACCGCCTGCTCCAGGCCTTTCTCGAAGGGCTCACCCAGCTCACCGGCGCCGCCTACGGCGCCTATTTCGAGAAGGTCCTGGCCCCCCTCGGCGCAGAGGCCGCGCAGGAGGGCTGGCGCCTCTCCGCCCTGGCCGGCGCCCCGGCCGAGGCCTTCACCCGCTTCGGCCTGCCGCGCGCCACCGCGCTGTTCAGCCCCACCTTCCTGGCGCAGGGTGTCATCCGCCTGGACGACGTGCTGGCCGACCCGCGCTATGGCAGCCTGGGCGGCATGCCGCGCGGCCACCTGCCGGTGCGCAGCTACATGGCGCTGCCCGTGCTCTCGGGCACCGGCGAATCGGTCGGCGCGCTGCTGTTCGGCCACCCCGAGCCGGGCCGCTTCGGCGAGCGGGAGGAGCGGCTGGCCACCGGCCTCGCCTGGCAGGCCGCCATCGCCATCGACAATGCCCGCCTCTTCGCCGCCAGCCGCGCCGAGATCGCCGAGCGGGCCAAGGCGCAGGCGGCGCTGGCGGCGCTGAACGACACGCTGGAGGAACGCATCCTCGAGCGCAGCCGCGCCCTGATGCAGGCCGAGGAGCGGCTGCGGCAGAGCCAGAAGATGGAGGCGGTGGGCCAGCTCACCGGCGGGCTGGCGCATGACTTCAACAACCTGCTCACCGGCATATCCGGCAGCCTGGAGCTGCTGCAGATCCGCATCGCCCAGGGCCGGCTGGACGATCTGGACCGCTACCTGCGCGCCGCCCGCGCCGCCTCCGACCGCGCCGCGGCGCTGACCCACCGGCTGCTCGCCTTCTCCCGCCGGCAGACCCTGGCCCCCCGCGCCACCGACATCAACCGGCTGGTGGCCGGCATGGAGGAGCTGATCCGCCGCACCATGGGCCCGGACGTGACGGTGGAGGTGATCCCGGCGCCCGGCCTCTGGGCCACGCTGGTGGACAACAACCAGCTCGAGAACGCGCTGCTCAACCTCTGCATCAACGCGCGCGACGCCATGCCGGAGGGCGGCCGCCTGACCATCGAGACCGCCAACCGCTGCCTGGACGAGGCGGCGGCGCGGGCCAAGGACCTGCCGCCGGGCCAGTATGTCTCGCTCGTCGTGCGCGACACCGGCACCGGCATGTCGCCCGAGGTGGCGGCGCGCGCCTTCGATCCGTTCTTCACCACCAAGCCGCTGGGCGTGGGCACCGGGCTCGGCCTGTCCATGGTCTACGGCTTCGTCCGGCAGTCGGGCGGGCAGGCGCGCATCCTCACCGAACCGGGCCAGGGCACCACCATCTGGCTCAACCTGCCCCGCCACCACGGCCCGGCGGAGACGGAGGCCGAGCCCGCCGCGCAGGCCGGCTCCGCCCCGGCGCCCGCTCCGCAGCGGCATGGCACCTCCGGCGAGACGGTGCTGGTGGTGGATGACGAGGCGCCCATCCGCATGCTGGTCTCAGACGTGCTGTCTGGCCTCGGCCACACCACCCTGGAGGCGGAGGATGGCGCGGCGGCGCTGCGCCTGCTGCGCTCGGCCACGCCGCTTGACCTGCTGATCACCGATGTTGGCCTGCCGGGGGGCATGAACGGCCGCCAGCTGGCGGAGGCGGCGCGCGCCCTGCGCCCCGGCCTCAAGGTGCTGTTCATCACCGGCTATGCCGAGAGCACGGCGCTCAGCCACGGCCATCTCGGCGCCGGCATGCGGCTGCTGGCCAAGCCCTTCACCCTGCAGGCACTCGCCGGCCATGTCCGGACGATGCTCGCCGGCAGCGCGGCGGCCGTGCCCTAGCGCGGGATCAGCGGCGCCACGGCGCGGTCGGCCGGGTCGGGGCTGGCGGCGAGGCCCGCGGCCACGCCGGCACGGTCGGCGGCGTCCCGGTTCTGGCTCATCTTGCGCTTGCCCTCCAGCCGGGCGATGGGCAGCCGCAGCCCGACGATGCCGCGCAGCTGCGCCCGCACGAAGGCCTCCGGCGCGTCGGCCAGTTGCCAGGGCGTGGCGCGGCCCCCCTCGTGCCGCGCCGTCAGCCGGGCGACCACATCGTGCAGCCGCGCCGGGTCCTCGAAGAACTCGGCCTGGCCATGGGCATGCACCGCCACGTAGTTCCAGGTCGGCACCACCTTGTGGTGCTCCGCCTTCGAGGCGTACCAGTTCGGCGTCACATAGGCCTCCGGCCCGCCGAACAGCACCATGGCCTCGCCCAGCGGCGGCGTCCGCCATTGCGGGTTGGCGCGGGCGAGATGGCCGTAGAGCGTGCCGAAGGGCCCTTCCTCCGGCGCCAGCAGCAGCGGCAGCGGCGTGGCCATCAGCCTCTCCGCCGTGGCGGTGACCAGGCTCGGCAGCCGCGCCGCCCGCATCGCCGCATGGATCTCGGGCAGTTCCTCCAGGCGGAAGGCGGGCGGGACATACATGGTGGCGCGGCTCCTTGCTCGGGGCTTGAGGATGGCGCGCTTCCGGTCCAGTGGAAACGGCCAGTTCCGGACAGAAAGGGTGGTCCAGTTGGACAGTGAGTCGGAGAGGCCGGGCCGGCGCATCCAGGCCGCCATCGTCGCCGGCATCCGCGAGGGCCGGCTGCCCCCGGGCGCGGCGCTGCCCTCCAGCCGCGCCCTGGCGGCGGAATGGGGCGTCTCCCGCACCACCGCCACCGCCGCCTACGAGCAGCTCGCCGCCGAGGGCTATGTGGAGAGCCGCCCGGGCGCCCGCCCGCGCCTCGCCGCCGGGTTGCTGCCGCCCGCGCCCGCCGCGCGCC
>NZ_JBHSCH010000081.1:0-17789 GCF_042651065.1 Teichococcus aestuarii | reverse complement strand
GCGGCGCGGGGCTGGCTGGCGCGGCTGGCCCCCGCCCTGGCGGCGCAGGCCGCCGCCGGCGCGGTGCGCCGCTGCCATGGCGACCTGCACCTCGGCAACCTGGTGCTGTGGAAGGGCCGCCCCGTGCCGTTCGACGCGCTGGAGTTCGACGAGGTGCTGGCCACCATCGACACCGGCTACGACCTCGCCTTCCTGCTGGCCGACCTGGACCGCCGCGTCGGCCGCGCCGCCGCCAACCGGGTGCTGAACCGCTACGTGGCCCGCACCGGCGATGCCGGGCTGGTGGCCGGGCTGCCCCTCTGGCTCTCGCTGCGCGACGTGATCCGCGCCCATTGCGTGCACCGGGTGGGGCAGGACGGGCTGCCCTTCCTGGCGGCGGCCGAGGCGGGGCTGCCGCCGCCGCCGCCGCGACTCGTGGCGGTGGGCGGGCTGCAGGGCACCGGCAAGAGCCACGCCGCCCGGCTCTGGGCGCCGGCCATGGGCGCCTCCCCCGGCGCGCTGGTGCTGCGCAGCGACGAGATCCGCAAGCGCCTGCACGGCGTGGCGCCGGAATGCCGCCTGCCGCCCGAGGCCTACGGCGCCGCCGCCAGTGCCGCCGTGCGGGCGGCGCTGGAGGCCATGGCCGGGCAGGCGCTGCGGGCCGGCCACAGCGTCATCGCCGATGCCACCTTCCTGGAGCCGGAGATGCGCGCCGGCATCGCCGCCGTGGCAGCCTCGGCGGGCGTGCCCTTCCAGGGCCTCTGGCTGGAGGCGCCGCTGCCGCTGCTGCGCGCCCGCGTGGCGGCGCGGCGCGGCGATGCCTCGGATGCCGGGCTGGCGGTGCTGGAGCAGTCGGCCCGGCGCGACCCCGGCCCGCTCGACTGGCGCCGGATGGATGCCAGCCAGCCGATGCCGAACGAGATTTAACGAGGCATTTCACCCTGCCTGGCTCTAGCCTGCCGCCCGGCAGGACAGGCGAGGGACGCGCGCTGTCGCTTTGTGTTACAATGCTCCACGCCCGCACGACCGGGCGCCGGACTGGAGGAAGGAGACCGACCGATGGCCTACCGCCGGCTGTTGCTGCCGCTCACTGGAACCGCCGCCGGCGAGGCGGCGCTGAAAACCGCGCTGATGGTGGCGCGGACCTGGAACGCGCATGTGCATTGCCTGCATGTGCGCGTCGATGCGCGCGACGTGGCGCCGCTGGCGGGCGAGGGCCTCTCCGGCGCCATGATCGAGGAGATGATGGCCGCCACCGAGCGCGAGAGCGGCGAGCGCGCCGGCCGCGTGCGCAGCCTGTTCGAGAAGTTCGTGCAGGGGCGGGACGTGACCATCGCCCTCTCCGCCGAGAGCGCGCTGAAGACCGAGGGTCCCACCCTCTCCTTCGAGTCGATCGCGGGGCGGGAGGAGGATGTGGTGGCGCAGCAGTCGCGCCTCTACGACATGGCGGTGGTGCCGCACCCGGAGGCGGACGAGGACGTCTCCTCCTCCGACGCGCTGCACGCCGTGCTGTTCGATTCCGGCCGCCCCGTGCTGATCGCCCCGCGCGAGCCGCCCGCGACCATCGGCACCCGCGTCTGCTGCGCCTGGAACGGCACGGCGGAGAGCGCGGCGGCGGTGGCGGCGGCGCTGCCCTGGCTGCACCATGCCGAGGCGGTGCGGATCCTGCACAGCGAGGACTACCAGCGGCGCGGCCCGGACGCCGAGGGGCTGCGCGCCTATCTGCGCTGGCACAGCATCCAGGCCGAGACGGTGCCCTTCAAGCCGCAGACGCGGGAGGTGGGCGCGGGCCTGCTCGGCGCCGTGCGGGACTTCAACGCCGACCTGCTCTGCATGGGCGCCTACAGCCATTCCCGCCTGCGCCAGCTCATCCTGGGCGGCGTGACGCGGCATGTGCTGGAGAACGCGGACATCCCCGTCCTGATGTGCCGCTGAGCCGAGGCGAAGGCCCGGAGGAGGCCCGGGGGAGGCCCGCCTCTCCCCCGGCGCCGCCCCGGGATACTAGCCCCGGGCGAGGGTGACGCGGTTCCCCGAGGGGTCCATTCCCGCCCCGAGGTTCCGCAGCGCCTGCGCGTGGGCCTCCGGCGTGTTCGCCCGCAGTTCCAGGGCGGCGAGCCCGGCCAGCCCCTCCGGCCGGGTGCCGCCGCTGCGCCAGGTGTTGACCGCGACATGGTGGTGGTAGCCGCCGCTGGCCAGGAAGCTGGCCTGCGGCATGCGCTGCGTCACCGCCAGGCCGAGCGCGGCGTACCAGGCCTCGGTGGCGCCGAGATCGCCGGCGCGCAGGTGCACATGGCCGATCCGCGTTTCCGCCGGCGCCAGGGCGGGGCCAGGGGCCTCGGCCAGCAGGGCGTGCAGGTCCAGCCGGCGCGTCACCATCGCCACGCCCTCTCCTTCCTCGCGGGCCGGGCGCGGCCAGTCGGCGCGGGGGCGGTCGGCATAGACCTCGATGCCGTTGCCCTCCGGGTCCGAGAGGTAGAGGGCGTCGCTGACGCCGTGGTCCGAGGCGCCCTCCAGCCGCGTGCCCCGGGCGAAGGCGTGGTGCAGCCAGCCCGCCAGGGCGGCACGGCCGGGCAGCAGGAAGGCGGTGTGGAACAGCCCCGGCTCGTCGCCGCGCTCGGGGCGCGCCTGGGGTCGGTGCAGCAGCCGCAGCATTGCCGGTGCGGCGCCGTTGCCCAGCCGCAGCGCGCCCGGCTCCGCCGGGTCGGGCTGCGCCTCCAGGCCGAGCAGGCCGGCGTAGAACTCCGCCAGCCGGGGCGCGTCGCGCGCCGCCAGGGTGACGGCGCCGATGGCGAGCGGCGCCACGGCCGGGTGCGGGTCGGCCGGGTGCGGGTTGGCGGGGCGGGGTGCTGCGGGCATGGTGGGGCCTCCGGGGCTTCGGCCGGACTCTGCGAGGCACCGCGCGGAAAGGGAAATCCCATCCGCGAACCGTCATCATTGACCGCGCGCATGACGAACCCTTCCATCCCAGACCCCCTCTGGCCGCGGCCCCCCTGGCCGTGGCCCGGGGCCACTCCTATCCTGGCGGCCGATGCATGCCCCGCCCCCCCTGCTCGCCCTGCTGGTCGTCGCGCTGACGCTGGCGTTCCTGTTCGGGATGGCGGCGCGGGCGCTGCGGCTGCCGCCGCTGGTGGGCTACCTGCTGGCGGGCGCGGCGGTGGGGCCGCACACGCCGGGCCTCGCGGCCGACCCCGGCTTCACCGCCACCCTGGCCGAGATCGGGGTGGGGCTGCTGCTGTTCGGCGTCGGGCTGCATTTCCGGGCGCAGGACCTGCTGGCGGTGTGGCGCGTGGCGCTGCCGGGGGCGGTGGCGCAGGTTGCGCTGGGCGGGCTGCTCGGCGGGCTCGTGGGCCATGTGCTGCTGGGGCTGCCGGTGGCGGGGGCCTTCGCCTTCGGGCTGGCCCTGGCGCTGGCCTCCACGGCGGTGGCGACGCGGGTGCTGGAGGAGCGCGGCCGCCTCTCCGGCGAGCCGGGCCGGCTGGCGCTGGGCTGGCTGGTGGTGCAGGATCTCATCGCCGTGCTGGGGCTGGTGCTGATCCCGACCCTGGCGGGGGGCGACACGCAGGGCCTGGGCTGGGCGCTGCTGCGCCCGGTGGCGGAGCTGGCGGCCTTCCTGGCGCTGATGCTGCTGGCCGGGCGGCGGGTGCTGCCCTGGGCGCTGAAGCGCGTGGCGCGCGCCGGCTCGCGCGAGCTGTTCACCCTGGCGGTGGTGGTGGTGGCGCTGGGCGTGGCCTTCGCCGCCACGGCGCTGTTCCATGTCTCCTTCGCGCTGGGCGCCTTCTTCGCCGGGGTGGTGCTGGGGGAGAGCGACCTCGGCCATCAGGCGGCGGCCGAGACGCTGCCGCTGCAGCGGGTCTTCGCCGCGCTGTTCTTCTTCTCGGTGGGCATGCTGCTGGACCCGGCGGCGCTGGCGGCGGCGCCCTGGGCGGCGGGCGCCGCGCTGCTCGTGGTGCTGCTGGGCACCGGGCTGGCCACCTTCCTGCTGCTGCTGGCGCTGCGCGTGCCGCCGGCCACCGCCGCCATCGTCGCCGCGGCGCTGGCGCAGATCGGCGAGTTCTCCTTCGTGCTGGCCGAGCTGGCGATCGGCCAGGGGCTGCTGCCGCCGCTGGCGCGCGGCCCGATCCTGCTCGGCAGCTTCGGCGCCATCCTGCTGCTGCCGCTGACGGCGCGCGCCTTCGGCGCGGCGGTGCCCCGGCTGGTGGCGAGCCGCGCCCTGGCCCGCTGGCAGCGGCCTCGCCGCCCCGCGCCGCCGCACCCGGCCCTGCCGGGGCTGCGGGAGCACGCCATCCTGGTGGGCTATGGCCGCGTCGGGCGCACCATCGCCGCGGCGCTGCGCCGGCACGGCCTGCCGCTGGTGGTGCTGGAGGAGGACCGCCGCATCGCCGACCGGGCGCGGGCGGAGGGGCTGCCCGTCATCTGGGGCGACGCGACGCGGGAGGACGTGCTGGCCGCCGCCCGCCCGCGCCAGGCGCGGCTGCTGGTGCTGGCCCTGCCCGGCGCCTGGGAGGCGCGGCGGGTGATGGAGCTGGCGCGCGCCGCCAACCCGGCGGTGGAGGTGGCGGTGCGTACCCATGACGATGACGAGATGGCCTGGCTGCGCCAGGAGGGCGGTGTCGGCATGGCGCTGATGGGAGAGCGGGAGGTGGCTTTGGGCATGGCCGATTTCGTGTTGCAGCGCCTGGGGGTCCCCCCCGCCAGCGCACAGGTGACGGTGGACGGCCTGCGCGCCGCCATGCCCGGCGAGGGGCTCGGCTGATGCCGGATGTCGGCGTCCCCCTGCCGCCCGGGAATGCCTCGGCGCATCCGGGGCTGCGGCACCTCCCGGCGGCGGGTGCGCGGGGCCGCCAGCGCCCCGCCGTGGCGGCCGCGCCGGCCCTGCTGTTCCTGCACGGCGCCGGCTGCGGCGGATGGGTGTGGGAGGAAGGCTTCGCCGCGCATCTCGCGAAGGCCGGCTTCTCCGGCTGGGTGCTGGACATGGCGCGGGAGACGCATCATCGCCCTTCCGGCCTGACCGACTACGTGGTGCAGGCGCGTGCCGCCCTGGCGCGGCTCCAGGGGCCGGTGGTGCTGGTGGGCCACTCGCTGGGCGCCCTGGTGGCGCAGCGCCTGTTGATGGAGCCCGCCGTGCGCGGCGCCGCGCTGCTCACCCCCGTGCCGCCCGAGGGGCTGTGGTTCTCCTCCGCCCGGCTGGCGCTGACCGACCCGGTGCTGTGGGCCGAGGCGGCGCGGATGGACGCCCCCGTGGGCAGCGCCCCGCCCGAGCTGGCCACCACCCTGTTCAGCGCCGCCATGCCGCAGCCCCGGGCGCATGCGCTGGTGGCGCGGATGGGCGGCGAATCCCGCGCCGCCCTGCTGGAGGCGCAGCTGCCCCAGCCCGTGCCGTATGGCTGGCTGCATGGCCGCCGCGTGCTGGTGCTGGGCGCCGGGGAGGACCGGCTGATCCCGGCCGACGCGGTGCGCCGCTGCGCCCTGTGGCACGGCACGGAGGCGGAGTTCCTGCCCGAGATGGGCCACCTGATGATGCTGGAGCCGGGCTGGGCCGGCCTGGCCGCGCGGCTCGAGGGCTGGCTGCGCCGCCTGGGCTGAGGCGAAGCCTCCCTCCCCCTTCTGCGTTGGCAGCCCGCCGGGACCGGCGCAGAGTGCCGCGACCCGAGCCAGAACCAGGGAGAGACGCGCATGACGGAACAGAACCGGCGGATCCTGCTGAAGGCCCGCCCGACGGGCCGGCCTGGCCCCGAGCATTTCGAGCTGGCCGAGACGCCGCTGCCCGAGATCGGCAAGAACGAGGTGCTGGTGCGCCACCGCTTCCTCTCGCTCGACCCCTATATGCGCGGGCGGATGGATGACAGCGCCTCCTACTCCGCCCCCGTGAAGCTGGGCGAGGTGATGGAGGGCGAGTGCGTGGGCGAGGTGGTGGAGAGCCGCAACCCGGCCTTCGCGCCCGGCGACTGGGTGGGCGGCGCGCGCGGCTGGCAGCTCTACTCCGCCGCCCCCGGCCACACGGTGCAGAAGCTGCCCGGGGTGGAGGGCGTGCCGCCCAGCGCCTATCTGGGCGTGCTGGGCATGCCGGGCACCACGGCCTGGGTCGGCGTCACCGAGATCGGCCAGCCGCGGCCGGGGGAGACCTTCGTCGTCGCCGCCGCCTCCGGCGCGGTGGGGGGCGTCGCGGGGCAGATCGCCAAGGCCATGGGCTGCCGCGTCGTCGGCATCGCGGGGGGCGCGGAGAAGTGCCGCTACGTGACGGAGGAGCTGGGCTTCGATGCCTGCCTCGACCATCGCGGCGACCTCGGCGCGCAGCTCGACGAAGCCTGCCCCGGCGGCATCGACGTGTATTTCGAGAATGTCGGCGGCGCGGTGCAGGAGGCGGTGTTCCCCCGCATGCGGGATTTCGGGCGCATCGCCTTCTGCGGCATGGTGGCGGGCTACAACGTCCGGCCGCTGCCGCCCGGGCCCAACCTGACCAGCGTGGTGCGCAAGCGCCTGCGCCTGCAAGGCTTCATCGTCTCCGACCATCCGCGCGCCTGGGCCACCTGGCGCGAGCGCGGCGCGGCCTGGATCCGCGCGGGGAAGCTGCGCTGGAAGGAGGATGTGGCGGAAGGGCTGGAGAACGCGCCGGACGCCTTCATCGGGCTGCTCGAGGGGAAGAATTTCGGGAAGCTGGTGGTGAAGCTTTAAAGGGAAGGCCGGGGGAAGGAATTCCCCCGGACCCCCGTCTTTCTTCTATCCGTGCAGGCGCTCGCCGGCGACGTAGGTGGCGCGGATGCTGCGGTCGTCGGCCAGGGTCATCAGGGCGAAAAGCTGCTCGGCGAGGCTGCCGCAGGCGGCCATGCGCATCTCCAGCAGGGGCGTGGCCTTCAGGTCCAGCACCACGAGGTCGGCCTCCATGCCGGGCTCTAGGCTGCCGATACGGTCCTCCAGGTCCAGCGCCTCGGCACCGCCGCGCGTCGCCAGCCAGAAAGCCTGCACGGCCGAGAGCCGTGTGCCATTCAGACGCGAGACCTTGTAGGCGTCGCCCAGCGTGCGGAGGGTGGAGAGGCTGGTGCCGGCGCCCACGTCGCTGCCGAGGCCCACGCGTACCGGGCGGTCCCGCCGCTTCGCCTCGGGCAGGCGGAAGGCGCCGCTGCCCAGGAACAGGTTGGAGCTGGGGCAATGCGCCAGCGCCGAGCCGGTGGCGTGGCAGCGGCAGAACTCCGCCTCGGAGAGATGGACGCCGTGGCCGAACACGGCGCGCCGCCCGGTGAGGCCGGCGCGGTGATAGACGTCGAGATAGTCCTCCGCCTCCGGGAACAGCTCCCGCACCCAGGCCAGCTCGGGCGGGCTCTCGGAGAGGTGGGTCTGCAGGTAGGTGCCGGGGTGCTCCCGCCACAGCCGCCCGGCGGCCGCGAGCTGCGCCGGGCTGGAGGTGGGGGCGAAGCGCGGCGTCACGGCGTAGAGCTGCCGCCCCCGGCCGTGCCAGCGTTCGATCAGCGCCGCGGATTCGTCGATGCCGCCGCCCGGCGGGTCGAGCAGGGCGGCAGGGGCGTTGCGGTCCATCAGCACCTTGCCGGCGATCATCCGCGTGTTCAGCCGCGCCGATTCGGCGAAGAAGGCCTCGGCCGAGGCGGCATGGACCGTGCCATAGACCGCCGCCGTGGTGGTGCCGGCGGCCAGCAGGGCGCGCAGGAAGACCCGCGCCACCCGCGCCGCGTGCGCCGCGTCGGCGAAGGCCATCTCGGCGGGGAAGGTGTAGCGCTCCAGCCATTCCAGCAGCCCCTCGCCATAGGCGCCCACCATGGGAAGCTGCGGGTAGTGGACATGGGTGTCGATGAAGCCGGGGCAGATCAGCGCGTCCGGGTAGTGGGTGACCGCCAGCCCCGCCGCCGCTTCCGCCGAGTAATCCCCGATGCTGGCGATGCGCCCGCCCTCCAGCCGGATCAGCGCGTCCGGCCAGTGGCGCAGCGTGGCGGCGGGGTCCTCCGCCAGGAAGGGGTCCGCCCGGAAGCTGATCGCGGCGCCACGCAGGGCGCGGGCCGGCCGCGCCTGCTGCTGCGGTGCCTGTGCGGGCGGGTTCCTCGTCGCCATGCCGGGCTGTTCCTTGAAAAGCCGGCCAGGATGCCGTGGCGCGGCGGAAAAGCCATGCTCCAGACGCGGGGCGGCTTCAAGGCCTGCGCGGCGCGCCCCACATCCGCCCCAGTATTGGCCCAGAGTGGCCTTCCTTCCCCTGCCCCGTGCCATCTCCTCGCGGCGCCAGACGAGCGGACCGATGCTGACGACCCTGCCGAATACCCTCCTCGCCATCGCCATGCTGCTGATCGTCGTCAGTGCCATCCAGCCGCTCGCGGGGCGGCTGATGCTCTCCAGCACGGTGCTGCTGGCGGTGGTGGGGGTGCTGCTGGGCGGCGGCGCGACTCTGCTGCTGAACACCTCGCACACCAGCGCGCTGGACGAGGCGGCGAACACCCTGCTGCACTTCCCGATCAACGCCGAGGTGTTCCTCTTCATCTTCCTGCCGCTGCTGGTGTTCCACGGCGCGCTCTCGATCGACGTGCGCAGGCTGGCGCGGGACGCGGCGCCAGTGCTGGTGCTGGCGGTGGTGGCGGTGCTGGTGACGACGGCGGCGATCGGCTTCGCCCTCGCCCCCATCGCCGGCGTGCCGCTCACCGCCTGCCTGATGCTGGGCGCCATCGTGGCGACGACCGACCCCTCGGCGGTGGTCGGCATCTTCCGCGAGATCGGCGCCAATTCCCGCCTCACCCGGCTGGTGGAGGGCGAGAGCCTGCTGAACGACGCGGCGGCCATCTCCATCTTCACCATCTTCCTGGCCCAGCTCACCGGCCAGCACCCGGGCGACCCGATGGCGGCGGTGGTCACCTTCGTCCTGTCCTTCATCGGCGGGCTGGCGGTGGGCTTCATCCTGGCGCGGATGATGCTGGGCGTGCTGCCCCTGCTGGGCGGCAACCGCACCGCCGAGATGACGCTGACCCTGGCGCTGCCTTATGTCACCTACATCCTGTGCGACGAGTTCCTGGGCTTCTCCGGCGTGGTGGCCGCCGCCGCCGCGGGGCTGACGGTGAGCGCGGTCGGCCCCTCCACCTTCCGCCCGCAGAGCTGGCAGTTCCTGCAGGATGTCTGGGCGCAGCTCTCCTTCTGGGCCAGCTCCCTGGTCTTCGTGCTGGCCTCGATGCTGGTGCCGCGGCTGATGCTGGGCATGGAGCAGCACGACCTGCTGCTGATCGGCATCGTCATCCTGGCGGCCATGGCGGCGCGGGCGGCGGTGCTGTTCGGGCTGATGCCGCTGCTGGCCATGGCCCGCCTCTCGCAGCGCGTGCCCATCCCCTTCAAGGTGACCATCCTGTGGGGCGGCATGCGCGGCGCCATCACCCTGGCGCTGGCGCTCTCCGTCACCGAGAACGGGGCGGTGCCGAGCTCGGTGCAGCAATTCGTGGCCATCGTCGCCACCGGCTACGTGCTCAGCACCCTACTGGTGAACGGCACCACGCTGCGCTTCCTGGTGCACTTCCTGAAGCTCGACCGCCTCTCGCCGGCCGACCAGGCGCTGCGCAACCAGGTGGTGGCAATCGGCCTCGGCGAGGTGCGGGACAAGCTGCGCGGCACCGCCGCCGAGCTGGGCTTCTCCGCCCCCGCCCGCGCCCATGTGGTGGAGCTCTACGAGCGCCGCGTGCGGGTGGAGACGGCGGCCAACACCTTCGACACCGCCATTTCCGACCGCGAGCGCGTCATCCTCGGCCTGATCACCTTCGCCAGCCAGGAGCGCTCCCTGCTGCTGGAGATGTTCCAGGACCAGGGCCTCTCCCGCCGGGTGATGGAGAACCTGCTGTGGAACGCCGAGAGCATGATCGACGGCGCCCGCAGCGAGGGCCGGCTCGGCTACATCCAGGCGGCGCGGCGGCGGCTGCAGCCCAGCCTGCGCTTCCACCTGGCGCAGTGGCTGCACCGCAAGTTCCGCATCGACACGCCGCTGATGCACTGCATGGCCGAGCGCTTCGAGATGCTGCTGCTGACGCATCTCGTCGCCCTCTCCATGCAGCGCTTCGTGCGGCGGCGGATGGAGCCGGTGCTGGGCACGCGCGTGACCGAGGTGGTCTCCGACATCGTCGCCCGCCGCGAGGACCTGCTGGCGGATGCGATGGAGACGCTGCGCCTGCAATACCCCGGCTATGCCGAGGCGCTGGAGACGCGGATCCTGCGGCAGATCGGGCTGCGGCTGGAGGCGGAGGAATACGCCACGCTGAAGCACGAATCCCTGGTGGGCGAGGAGCTGTACGACGAGCTGATCCGCGGCCTGGAGACGCTGCGCCGGCAGGTCTCCCGCCCGCTGCAGTTCAACATCCAGCTCGGGCTGGACAAGCGGATCGAGGAATTCCCGGCCTTCGCCGGGCTGCAGGACGCGCTGCTGCACGACCTGGCGATGAGCGTGACCAGCCGCTTCACCGTGCCGGGGGAGTGGATCTACCGCCGCCGCCAGCCGTCGCGCTCGGTCTATTTCATCAGCCGGGGCGAGGTGGAGCTGCAGCAGGACGGGCACAGCATCCTGCTCACCCATGGCGACTTCGTGGGCGAGGCGGAGCTGCTGCACCCCGGCCGGCGGCGCAGCCGCGCCAAGGCCACCAGCTTCTGCCACCTGCTGGAGCTGAGCGCCGCCGATTTCCAGCGCCTGCTGCTGGATGCGCCGGAACTGGGCCGGCGCATGGAGCGCATCTCCGAGAGCCGCCAGCCGGAGCCGGAGGAGCCGGCCCCGCCGGCGGTGGAGCCGCCTGCCGCCGGGCTGCGGCTGGTGGGCTTCGAGGCCGCCGCCGCGCCGCCGCCCGAGGCCGGACGGGGCTGAGGCGGCGGCCGGCGGGGCAGGGCGGCTGGGCAGGGCGGCGGGGCGGGGCGGCGGGGCAGGGCGGCGGGGCCGGGCGGCGGGGCAGGGCGGCGGGCCCCGTTCCGGCTGGAGCGGGGCGGTTCGGCCCGGCGTCGTAATTTTGTCAAAACCCCCGTTGACGGCGCCCGGCCGCGCCCATAAAAGCCCACCCACGCCAAACGGCGGTTCGCCCCCTTGCCCAGGTGGTGGAATTGGTAGACGCGCTGGCTTCAGGTGCCAGTGACCGCAAGGTCGTGAAGGTTCGAGTCCTTTCCTGGGCATATCTCCTCCGCGGCGCGTCAGCGCAACGGTCAGGATCGGAAGGCAGGGATGGCGAAGATGGCAAGCACGCTGTTTGCGGCCAACGCCACCATCAGGCTCCACAAGCACGATCTCCCGCCCGATGTCGATTTCGGCGCCGTCGTCGCCATCGACACCGAGACGATGGGCCTCGACCCGCGCCGGGACCGGCTCTGCCTCGTGCAGCTCTCGGCCGGTGACGGCACGGCGCATTGCGTGCAGATCATCCCCGAGAGCCTTGGCGGGCGCGGCGCGGACTGCCCCAACCTCAAGGCGCTGCTGGCGCGGCCGGACGTGGTGAAGCTGTTCCACTTCGCGCGCTTCGACGTCGCCATCCTGCGCGCCGCGCTGGGCGTGGAATGCGCCCCCGTCCGCTGCACCAAGGTCGCCGCCAAGCTGGTCCGCACCTTCACCGAGCGGCACGGGCTGAAGGATCTCTGCCGCGAGCTGCTCGGCGTCGAGATCTCCAAGCAGCAGCAGAGCTCCGACTGGGGCGCGGCCGAGCTGACGCCGGAGCAGCTGGCCTATGCCGCCTCGGACGTGCTGCACCTGCACGCGCTCTGGGGCAGGCTGGAGGCGCTGCTGCGGCGCGAGGGACGGCTGGAACTGGCCGAGGCCTGCTTCCGCTTCCTGCCCACGCGCGGTGCCCTCGACCTGATGGGCTATGACGAGCCGGATATTTTCGCGCATTGAGCGGAATCTGGCAAAATTCTGGCACGCTTTTTGATTGAGCGAGACGCCGCGGCGCGTTGACCCTGCCCATCCGCAGCCCCATACAGGGAGGGTGAGGTTTTTCCCCTTCCCGCACCGCCTGCTGTCCCCGCGTTCGCGCGTCCGCGCCGGCCGGGCCTGAAGGCGGCGGACAAGCAAAGCCGACGAATGACGCCCTCCACGCCTCCCCGCGACGCGCTTGCCGCGCAACGTGCCAGCCGCGCGCCCGGCCGGTCGCGCACGACGCTGCCGTCCCGCGCGCGCATGACGATGGATGCCGGCGCCCTGGCGCGGCGGCGCGTGCTGGTGAAGCTGGCCAAGTGGCTGCTGCCGGTGGGGGCGCTCGGCCTGCTGGCGGCCATCGCCCTGTGGCCGGAATTCGATTCGGCGGAGGAGCGGGGCCGGCTGGCCTTCCGCCGCGTGGCGCAGACCTCGGCCGAGGCCATGCGCATCGCCTCCGCCCGCTACCAGGGGCTGGACGAGCAGAACCGGCCCTACAACGTGACCGCCACCACCGCCACGCAGCAGGTGAACACCGACCTGATCGACCTGGAGCGCCCGCGCGCCGACCTGTTCATGGCCGACGGCGCCTGGGTGCTGCTGGAGGCGCAGCAGGGCCGCTACGCCCGGGCGAGCAACCAGCTCGCCCTGTCCGGCCAGGTGACGCTGTGGCACGACGACGGCAGCACGCTGCGCACCGAGGCGGCGCAGATCGACGTGGCCGGCGGCAGCGCCCGGGGCGACCGGCCGGTGGCCGCGCAGGGCCCCTTCGGCACGCTGGTCAGCGAGGGCTTCCGGCTGGAGAATCGCGGCCAGGTGGTGGTGTTCACCGGCAACGCCAAGGCTGTCCTGGAGGGCGCACGATGACCGAGACGCGACGCGGCCTTCCCGCCGCCGCCCTGCTGGCCGGCCTGCTGCTGGCCGCCCCCCTGGCGCTCGCCCCGCGCGCCGCCGGCGCCCAGGCGCTCGACCTGACCCAGGGCGGCCCGGTGGAGGTGACCGCCACCGACGGCATCGAGTGGCGCCAGCAGGAGCAGGTGGTGATCGCCCGCGGCAATGCCCGCGCCGTGCGCCAGGGCATCACCCTGACCGCCGACCGGCTGATCGCCCGCTACCGCCCGCGCGCCGGCCAGCCCGCCGCCGCCGGCGGTGCCGACACGCCGATGTCGGGCGGCGAGATCTGGCGGCTGGAGGCGGAGGGCAATGTCCGCATCGACAGCGCCACCGACCATGCCGAGGGCGACCGCGCCATCTACGACATGGACCAGGCCGTGCTGGTGATGACCGGCCGCGCCCTGAAGCTGACCACGCCCGAGAACGTTCTGACCTCCCGCGACAGCATGGAATACTGGCCGCAGCGCCGCATGGCCGTGGCGCGCGGCGCCGCCGTGGTGGTGACGCAGGACCAGCGCCGCATCGCCGCCGACACGCTGGTGGGCTACTTCCTGGAGCAGGGCGCCGGGGCGCCGCAGCAGGCCGCGGCGCCGGCCCGGAACGGCGCCGCCACGCCCGGCCAGGGCAGCCAGCTCGAGCGCGTCGAGGCTTTCGGCAATGTCGAGATCCGCACCCCCGGCGAGGTGGTGCGCGGCGACCGCGGCGTCTATTCGGAAGTCACCGGCATGGCCCGCCTGCTCGGCGGCGTGCGCATCACCCGCGGCGACAACCAGCTCAACGGACAGGAGGCGATCGTCAACATGCGCAGCGGCGTGGCCCGCCTGGTTTCCACCCCCGGCCAGCGCGTGCAGGGCCTGATCATCCCGCAGCAGGGCCAGCAGGCGTTGCAGCCCCAGGGGCAACCCCAGGGGCAGCCCCAGGGACAGCAAGGCCAGGGGCAGCCGCGATGAGCGCGCCGCTGAAGGTCATCCCCGGCGAGGGCGGGCTGGTCGCCACCAACCTGGGCAAGCGCTACAAGAAGCGCCCCGTGGTGCGCGGCGTCTCGCTCAGCGTGCGGCGCGGCGAGGCGGTGGGGCTGTTCGGCCCCAACGGCGCCGGCAAGACCACCACCTTCTACATGATGACCGGCCTCGTCCGCCCCGATCAGGGCCAGGTCTTCATGGACGGGCAGGACGTCACCACCCTGCCCATGTACCGCCGCGCCCGCATGGGGCTGGGCTACCTGCCGCAGGAGGCCTCGATCTTCCGCGGGCTCAGCCTGGAGGACAACATCCGCGCCGCGCTGGAGGTGGTGGAGCCCGTCCGCGCCCGGCGCGAGCAGATGCTGGACGAGCTGCTCTCCGAGTTCGGGCTGACGCATCTGCGCCGCTCCCCCTCCCTCGCCCTCTCGGGCGGCGAGCGGCGGCGCTGCGAGATCGCCCGCGCGCTCGCCACCCACCCGGCCTACATCCTGCTCGACGAGCCGCTGGCCGGCATCGACCCCATCGCGGTGGGCGAGATCCGCGAGCTGGTGCGGCACCTCAAGAACCGCGGCATCGGCGTGCTGATCACCGACCACAATGTGCGCGAGACGCTCGAGATCATCGACCGCGCCTACATCCTGCATGACGGCCAGGTGCTGATGGAGGGCACGCCGCAGGACATCGTCGCCCATGAGGGGGTCCGGCGGGTCTATCTCGGCGAGCGGTTCAGCCTCTAGCATGCGCCTGCTGCACCGGTCCCGTGCGGCGGGCACCCCTTTGCTGGAGGCAGGCTGAGCGGCCATGGCCATCGGCCCACGTCTGGATCTGCGGCACACCCAGTCGCTGGTGATGACGCCGCAGCTGCGGCAGGCGATCAAGCTGCTGCAATCCTCCAACCTCGAGGTCATCGCCTTCGTCGAGGAAGAGCTGGAGCGCAACCCGCTGCTGGAGCGCGACGAGCGCGCCGACGGCCCGCCGCCCGACGCCCATGCCGGGCGCGAGCCGGCCACGCCGCCGCCCGCTCCGGCCGACAGCTTCGAGAGCAGCACCGCCGCCGCCCTGCCGGCTGAGGCGGAGGCCCCGCTCGACATCCGCGACTGGTCGAACGTCTATGACGGCGAGAGCCCGCGCGGCGGCCGCGCCGATTTCGACGAGGATGCGCGCGGCATCGACTCGCTGGCCGCCGAGCGGCCGCGCAGCCTGCGCGAGGAGCTGGGCGAGCAGCTCCGCCTCACCTTCCCCGACCCAGCGGACCGGCTGATCGGCGCCCAGCTCATCGCGCTGCTCGACCCGGCGGGGCGGTTGCCGGCGCCGGATGCCGCCATCGCCGCCGCGCTGGGCTGCGCGGAGGCGCGGGTAGCGCGCATCCGGGCGCGGATGCAGCGCTTCGAGCCGGTGGGCATGTTCTGCCGCTCGCTCAGCGAGTGCCTGGCCGTGCAGCTGGCCGAGAAGAACCGGCTGGACCCGGCCATGGCCGCGCTGGTGCGGAACCTGGAGATGCTGGCGCGGCGCGACATGCGCGGGCTGATGCGCGTCTGCGGCGTCGATGCCGAGGACCTGGCCGACATGGTGGCCGAGCTGAAGCGCCTCGACCCCAAGCCCGGCGCCGGCTTCGACCCCGAGCACGCGCCCTCGCTGGTGCCGGACGTGCTGATGCGCCCCGCCCCGATGGCCGGCGAGGCGGGCGACTGGCTGCTGGAGCTGAACCCGGAGACGCTGCCGCGCGTGCTGGTCAACCGCGGCTTCCACGCCCGCGCGCTGGTCGCCGCCTCGCGCGAGGACCGGGCCTTCCTCTCCGAGAAGTTCCAGGCCGCCAACTGGCTGGTGAAGAGCCTGGAGCAGCGCGCCAGCACCATCCTGAAGGTGTCGGCCGAGATCGTGCGGCGGCAGGACGGCTTCTTCCGCCACGGCGTCGCGCATCTGCGCCCGCTCATCCTGCGCGACGTGGCGGAGGCGGTGGAGATGCACGAATCGACCGTCAGCCGTGTCACCGCCAACAAGTACATCGCCACGCCGCGCGGCAATTTTGAGCTTAAATACTTCTTCACAACTGCGATCGGCGGCACGGGCGGTGAAACCTTCAGCGCCGAGGCGATCCGCCACCGCATCCGCGGCATGGTCGCGGCGGAGACGCCGGACGATATCCTCAGCGATGATGCAATTGTCGCAGCTTTGCGTCGGGAAGGAGTGGACATCGCCCGCCGCACGGTGGCCAAATACCGGGAAGCGCTGCGCATCCCATCATCCGTGCAGCGCAAACGGGAGAAGGCCGTCCCGGCCTGACCCGGAGCGGGCGCGACCCGCCCGCCCCGCCGTCCCAAGGGACGGCCCCTCCCCAGCAACAAGGAGGGGTTAGCCCGCCATGCATATCGTTGTCGCAGGGAAACAGGTCGAAACAGGCGAGGCGCTGAAGGTCCATGTGACCGAAGGCCTCAGCGCCGTGACCAAGAAATACTTCGACCACGCGCTGGAAGCCTATGTGACCTTCGGGAAGAACCGCGCCTTCTTCTCCTGCGCCATTGACATCCACGCCGGCCGCGGGCTCAGCCTGCGCGGCGAGGGCGAGGGGCCCGACGCGCACCGCGCCTTCGACGAGGCCGCCGCGCACATCGCCAAGCGCCTGCGCCGCTACCGCCGCCGCATGAACGAGCATTCCCGCAACCTGGCCGATGAGCGCCTGCCCGCCACCGCCGAGACGGCGCGGCAGGTGGTGCTGGCCCAGCCGGCCGACGTGCCGGACGAGCCGGTCGACGCCGCCGTGCTGCTCGGCGGCCTGACCGACGGCGCCGCCCCCGCCGAGGACCCGGCCGCCGATGGCATGGAGACGTCCGGCGGCATGGACGGGGCCGAGCACGGCGCCATCATCGCCGAGACCCCCACCGAGATCGCCCGCCTCACCGTGGGCGAGGCGGTGATGCGGCTCGACCTCGGCCAGATGCCGGTGATGATGTTCCGCAACCGCGCCAGCGGGCAGCTCAACGTCGTCTATCGGCGCCCGGACGGGCATGTGGGCTGGATCGACCCCGCCGCGGCCTGAGGCTCGCGGACTCGGCCCGACCAACGGGTAGTTAACGATTCTCGCCGCATTCTGTGCTCCGCTTCATCTTCTGGAGGGAGTCGGGATGCGGTTCCTCGCGTCTGGCCTGGCGTGCCTCGGCATTGCCGGGGCGCTGGCCACGGCCGTACCGCTCTGGCCCGCGGCGGGCCAGCCGGTGGCAATCCTGTTCCGGCCCGGCCTGCCGGCCGAGCAGGCGCTGCTGCTGACCGGCGCGGCCGGCCACCGGCCTATGCGCCTGCTCCATGCCAGCCCGCCCCTGGTCCTGGCCGAGCGGGCGCCCGGCCTTTCCCTGCCACACCACGCCTGGCTTGCCCTGGCCGCGCCGGGCGCCCCCGGCTGCACCACCCCCCGCACCACCCGCCGCGCCGCCGCCCGCGCCGCCGCGCGCTCTGCTGCCCGCGCCGCCGCGCGCCCCGGGGACGCCGCATGAACCTGCACCCCTTGCGGCGGCGCTTCGCCCTGCTGCTGGCTAGCCTGCTCTGGGCCTGCGTGCCGGTGCGGCCCTCCCCCCGGCCCACCCCTGGGGCTGGCCACCGGCATCGCCGCGCTGGCGGCGCTGGGCGGCAGCCTGCTGGCCTGGAGGGACGCGGCGGCACCCGTCACGCGCAACGGGCTGGCCCTGGCCGTCATGCTCGTCGTCTCGCTGCTGGTGTGGCGGGTGGAGGATGGCTGGCGCATCGACCTGCACATGGCCTATTTCGCCGCCCTCGCCCTCGTCGCCGGCTTCTGCGACGCGCGGCCGGTGGCGCTGGCCACCCTCTTCGTGGCGCTGCACCACCTGGGGCTCGGGCTGCTGCTGCCGCTGGCCATCTTCCCCGAGGCGTCGCTGGCGCTGCCGCGCGTCGGCCTGCACGCCGCCATCCTGCTGGCCGAGGCGCTGCCGCTCATCTGGCTGGGCCACAGCCTGGAGCAGGCCGCCCGCGCCGCCGAGGCCCCCCGCCCCGCCGCCGCCGCCGCGTCCCTCCAGGCCAGCAGGCTGCCGCCCAGCGCCGCCAGCGCGGCGATGCCGGTGGCCAGCCCCAGGGGTGGGCCGGGGGGAGGGCCG